>CALRQQ020000356.1:0-4295 GCA_943370345.1 Chitinophaga pinensis | reverse complement strand
TTCCCCGTTGCCTATTCTGCTAATATTGTTCCGGATAAAAATAACAAACCTGCCTACCTTTTTGGCTCCTTCCTCGATCTGACCGAACAAAAGAGGACCCGTTATCTCTCGGATAATATAGTTGATAATTTGCCGGTCGTATTTTTTTTGTACGATGTACCCGCCGGTGAGATCCGGCGCTGGAATAGACGTATGCAGGAACTGACCGGTTATACCCGGGAAGAGTTGATGGATATGGATTATTATGAATTGGTATGTGAAAAAGATCGCGAACTGGCCATACAAAAGCTGTCGGAGACCATTCAATATGGTAAAGGAGAAGCAGAGATCTCATTGGTCGATAAACAGGGAAACCTGCTGCCGTTCTATTTTACCGGTTTTCTGGTGAAGTTGGCCGATAAGGAAGTGGTGATCGCCAATGGAATGGATATTTCGGAACGTAAACTCTCCGAGCAAAAGCTTCAACGGAAGTATGATCAGCTTCAATTGATCGCCAGTCTTTCAGATGCAGTTAGTAAGGCCAATCAGCTGGAGGATATTTATAAGCTGGCGCTGGATGGTTTACTTACAACGATCCAGGCCGACCGGGCTTCGGTGCTTCAGTTTGATGAAGAGGGGGTGATGCAGTTCAAAGCGGCACACGGCCTGTCGGACGAATACCGGTTGAAGGCAGCAGGTCACTCACCCTGGCAAGAGGATGCCATTAACCCATCACCGATCTTTGTAACAGATGTGGCCGATGAGCCTTTATTAAGCAGCCTCCTGCCTGTTATCAAAGCAGAGGGGATCACGGCCCTTGGTTTTATACCATTGGTCTATATGAACCGGTTATTAGGCAAGTTCATGGTCTATTTTAATAAGCCGCATGTTTTTTCCGATGAGGAATCCCAGTTGTTGCAGACCATTGCCCGTGAAGTGGCTTTTGCCATCGGGGAAAAAAGGAATGAGATCGCCCTGCGTAAAAGTGAACAGCAATACCGCGAATTATCCGCCCATCTTCAGGATATCCGGGAAGAAGAACGCTCCGCCATTGCCCGGGAGATACATGATGAATTTGGCCAGCAACTCACCGTATTGAAGATCGATTTTTCATGGCTGGAATCACGGCTCAATCTGGGCGATAATAAATTACTCATCGATAAGTTTGCCGACATCTCTAATCTGCTCGATCGTGCGGTGAAAACGGTACGGCGAATGTCCACCAGTCTGCGTCCGAGTATGTTGGATGACCTGGGATTGGTTGCCACCATCGACTGGTACCTGACCGATTTCGGACGTCGTGTGAATCTGAAGACCGAGTTTCATCATGATGAGGATGACGAGTATACTATGCCGGATAAAATGCGTACAGTTTTTTTCCGGATTTTCCAGGAGTCTGTCACAAATGTGATCCGGCACGCGGATGCCACAACCGTGATTGTTGAACTCAGCCGGATCGGCGGGCAGATCTGTTTACGGGTGATCGATAACGGTAAAGGTTTTGATACCACATCTGTTTCAGGCAAACGTACTCTCGGATTACTGGGTATGCGGGAACGCTCTCTGCTTATTGGCGGAAACTGTCGTATTGAAAGTGTTCCGGGCCGTGGCACAACTGTATCTGTTGAGGTTAACCCCAACTGACCCCATTAAAATATTCCTTTATTTTACCAGCCTAGCAGATCGATGAGTCCTTTCATGGCGAAGATCACGCCAAGGGTGGTAAGACCATACATGGCCAGTTTGATATCCCCGCCGCTATTATACAGGAGCACCGTGAGCATACACCCCACCACTAATAAAGCAACACCGATCCCGCAACAGGCAAAGCCCATACTTCTTTTACGATTCAGTTTTAATTGCTTGAGGTGATTGATGGCTTCCTGAAAAAGCTTCTCAGGTGCGCCCTTCTCCTTTAACTGAAGGGTGATCTGATCCATATTATAGCCCTCCTTGTACAGGGAACTGACCAGATGAAGAAATTCGTTGTTGGCAGGGGTGTTCATAAATTGGCAAGCTTTGGACTTTAAATTACGCAAATCCCTGAATCTTCCAAAACCCGCTCCCTGTTTATTGACCCGGAATAACCGGTACCTTTTCGTAGACTGCATAGGAGGCTACACTGTGCTGAAAAGCGGCTTCGTTCAGCCAGTCGATGGCAGACCGGCCCTTATTTTTCATAGAGAGGGAAATGCTGATCTGTTTTCCATCCCCATTTGTTTGGACGTATGGACTAAACCCATTGGTAAATTCAAGTACTGTAAGACCCGATCTGATAATACCGAATACCCGGGACAACGGTACCTGCAGGTTTTTGTACCCGACTTCGATATTTGCGGCTGATAAGGAATCGTTATAGAGTCCGGCGAGTGAAGCAATACCGCTTGATGACGGGAATTTGGGTACAATATCAAACCGGTTTTCAACTCTGACCGACCGGGGAAATTTTTTATTGAAATCCAAGGCAAAGCCTTCATTGCCAGCTGCTGGCGCGGCAAATGTGATGATATTTATCAGGTCAGCCTTTTTCTCTTTTTTCTGCCGGGTGGCAGCGAGGTATGATCCGTAAACTGTAGCCAGATTTCCTCCCAGACTATGGCCTGTGATTAACAAAGATGCGCCAAGGTCTAATATTGAATCAAGTACAGGTAACAGTAAACGTCCGGATTCCAGGTCGGTCATGGTTTGCAGATTCTGCCAGCCATTAAAAGCACCCGCAGACACCCTGGCATCCATACTGTCTGCAGTGAAAGGCCATTTTTCCTGGCTCGTGACATGCAGGTCCTGATATACCCAATTCTGAAAAGCAGCCCAGCTGAAATTGAGGAGTGAACCCCGGATCGTCAGGGCATAATCACGTCCATTACTGGCTACAAATGCGTGATTACCATTCAGTTCCTTCCCTTCCCAAAGAAGGGTCCAACCAGGCATATACTGTTTTAATATGGAATCGATAGCGGCCGTATAGGCCACCTGTGAGAGCAAACATGCCGTATCCTCAGTCAACCCGGAACTAAAGGCATAGGGTTGATCTAAACCGGTAGTTTTTTCCTTGTCTTTTTTTGTTTCATCTATGGTACAGGAGTTACCTAGTAGAATTACTATAACAACCGGCAGAATAAAACGCATAGTACACTGTTTCTCGCTAAAAGTAAGTGCTTCCGGGATTGCAGCCTTTTAATTAAAGCAGTTTTTTAGGTACGTTCAGGTCATTATTACTCTTAAGTGGTATAAGTAATTACCCATAAAATGGACTTTTTTTCCATTTTATGGAATATCTCGCGTGTTGTGGAAATGTAAATAACTGAAAATCAGGAACGTATTTTTTGGCATTGGAATGGTAATTATCCGGTATCCTAAAATCGTACTTTATGAAAAAATTCTACTCAATCCTGATCCTCGCAACCCTCGTTTTCAATTTTAATGGCTTTGCCCAGAGTCTTCCCTGGAATACCCATTCTAAAGGCAGCAGATCATCTGTTTACACGCAGGGTAACCTGACCCGTAATTTCAACCTTACCGGTACTGGTACGGAGTCTGACTTTCCTCAATACAACACCGGTGGTGGTGGTAACCTGGCTACTCAGGTAAACTGGTCTAACAGAACCACGACGGTGACCATGACCATTACATTCAATAAGCCGCTGGTAGGGGTGACCTTCCTGCTGTTTGACGTGGATCAGAGCAATGGTAACTGGGATGACAAAGTAACTATTACCGCAGAAAATGAAACAAACGCCACTATTTACCCGGCCCTGACAGCCAGTTCATATGCAGAGATTTCGGGTGCAAACAATAATATAATTGAAGGGAAGTCAAATAATTCCAGTTTCACCAATGCCCCTTCAACTGTCAGCTTCGGCAGCCGGTATGTTAAATCGGTTTCTATCGTATTCAGTGCAGGTGCTTCCAGTCCCAGCAATCCTAATGCACAGGTAGTAGGTATCGGTGGTATCGTATATGAAAATGTGTTGCCGATCGACCTGATGTGGTTCAAGGCAGATAAAAAGAACAATACTACAGACCTGAAGTGGCAGACAGAAAATCAGGAAGGATTCAGCCATTTTGAAATTGAGCGTTCTGCAAATGGTACCGACGATTTTTCTTCTATTGCCCGTATCCAGTCTACAACGGCCACTTCCGGTAACTACAACTTTACCGATGCCAATGCAGCCCGTCTTTCTCAGAAAGCGTACTATCGTCTTAAAATGGTGGATCAGGATGGTCAGTTTAAATACAGCGCTGTGGTGGTGGTGACTTTTGACAATGCCGCCAGCATTATGGTTTCCCCCAATCTGCTGAATGCCGGTGAAATG
>CALRQQ020000355.1:0-4311 GCA_943370345.1 Chitinophaga pinensis | reverse complement strand
TTTTGAACCGATCGATCACTCGCTTAACATAAGGTGCATCGGTTTGCCGTTCATACTGCAAGCCGATCAGTTCTATTCCACGGCTTTTATTTTTTTCGTACCAGGGACCCAGAAAAGCCGCTTCGTCCATACAGTTGGGGCACCAGGTACCACCGATACTGATGACCAGGGGTTTGCCGGCAAATTTCGGATCTGTGATACTTACCGTTTTTCCCTCCGCATCGGGGAAACTGAAACTGAGTGATTCCGTTTTCTCCTTCAGTCTGGTGAGCGTATATGCATCCGGCAAAGCGGCATGGGCATTCGGGATCGCAGTAAAAGGAACCGTACTGCGGGCATTCACAGACTCTCCTTTCAAGCTGCCATCGGCTGTAATACTGGCTGTATAGTATGCAGGCGTTGAACCGATAAAAGCGGACAAATGTATCCGGTCATGTTCTACCGTTCCTTCCAGGTAACGCGAGTCGCCGGTGATACGTAGAAAAGTAGCAGACAGTTTGTTGCCCTTTTGTTTGAAAATACCTACGGCTTTTTCTTCTTTGCCATTGGCTCCCAGGAATACCACATCGTAACTGCCTGACACATCTTTCACCGGTGTGGAGCCGGTTTCAATAAAACGGTAGCTATTCCCTTTTTCTGCGCTAACGGTTGTTGCATTTCCCCGTAGGTCCTGCCTTCTTAATACACCGGTAAAACCATTCTCCCGGACGGTAAACACCAGCTCGTTATCAAAAAGCGGCAGCGGAATATAAAAGGAATCATCATTGATCTTTAGTTGTCCAGCCGGAAAAACCTCATCTCCGTTCAATAAGGATACGGACCCATCGGCTGCGATCCGGAATTGAAACGGCACTTCCACACCAGGCCGGATAGCAAAAAGCCCCCGCCAGTTACCGGTCAGTTTTTCCAAAACCAGTTTGGGACCAGGGGTTGTTGCCTTATGTAGTACCACATTCACTTCGTTATCGCCCGTAAGTCTGATCTCTTTGGTTTCATATTCTTCAAAGCGAAATACGAGTAAGGAATCTTTTTCACTGATGGGTATGGTGAATACGCCATCCGTCAGGCTCCCCGATTCCAGGTTGCTGGCTTTCGCCACTATCAGCACCCCTTCCAGTGGTGCCGCATTGGCAGCATCGGTTACTACGCCGCGGATAATACGATTACCGCTTTGTGCGGGCAGTTGTGTAACGCCGATCAGCAGTATCCCTAAAAAAAATATAATACGATTCATATACTACAGATTTGAAGTTTAAAAAAATTGGTGCCCGGTCGGCTAATGCCGGACGATAGGGGAACTCAGCCCTGCATCAACCGCTGGGACTTAGTATGCTAAAGCCATTTTACAGACGGAGATCAACAACAACAGCAACAACAGGAATGATTCATTGCACGGAGAAACAGTTCTACAGGAAGCTTTGAGCTGGGCTGGTTGTGTGTTTGCATGATGGAATATTTATTACCCTACTAATTTAGTAGACAAATATAAAAAAACGGATTCATTACTGCCAAATCTTTTTTTCTGTGGATACTACAAGTATCCGAAGCCACTATATAACAATCCGTTACATCGGTTTCAGCAATTTTGTATGGAGAAAGAAACACCTTTTCCGCTGCAGGAAACATTGCCCGAGAATGATCAGGCAACCTATCACCTGGGCTGCATTTACCAAAGCAAGCCGGAAGCTTACCCGCCTACACGCATTTGTGTATGTATTCATTTAAATAAACAGTATGAAGTATTTTTTTATCGTTTCGACCATATTCTGCAACAGCGTGAAAGCACAAACGGTAAATGCATCTCTCCCCAAGTCTGAAAATGTAGTTTCGTTTTCCGTAAACCTGTCAGAGGGCCCGCTGTTATTGACCAAAACTTTCCGGAAGAATAATGCGGATGTAGACCTATACCAGGTTCATTATGCGATCATCAATCCATTCTATAACAACGGTGCCCCCATAGAAGTAATTCTGAACCGTGAATCGTTCGAAAAATATTTCAGCACAACTCCCCGGCTAAGTGCCGTTATGCCCAGGATACTTACTTATGCCGAAGCCATGAAGATTCCGTTTACCAACGAAAAAAGCTGGACCCTTCTGTTTAATTTTTATAATACCAACTGTGCTTACTAATGCGATATTTACCCATCAGGGTTAGCATAAAACCAGTAACTTTCTGATCTCTTATTCGAGTGATCATGAAAAAAATTATCCTTGTTATTGCTGTTATCAGCTGCGCTGTCTCTCTCTTCGCTCAATCGGTTAACCAGCCACCTGCTTTAGCTGCCATCCGTGAAGCGGATCTCAAAAAAGATCTCTATGCACTGGCCGATGCCCGTTTTAAAGGCCGCTCTGCAGGTACCCTCGATGAATTAAAAGCCTCTATGTGGATGGCCGAACAGTTCCGTGCCATTGGCCTGCAACCAGCGGGTGATGATGGAACATATTTCCAGTTTTTTTCTATGTGGCGTAACCGGCTGGCAGATCACAGCAGCATCCGCATCAATAACCGACCGCTGACTTTATGGAGCGATGTAGCCGTATCGCAGATCGCCGGCAAACAACTGAATGCACCGATCGTATATCTCGGCAACGCCCGCAACATTGATCTGTCTTCTGTTGATGTAAAAGGAAAAGTAGTGGCGCTGGAAGCTGTGCCCGATGGCATTATTATGAATATTTCTTTACCCACCTGGCGTTACAACCGCAGCATCATGGTAAAATATGGTAATGCACTCGTTAACCGTGGGGCATCTGCGATCATCTTTATCGCAGATGAAACCGCAGAAAAAAGCTGGAATGATGCCGTTGAAAATTTTAAAAGAGGTAGTTATGATATTGAAGGCGGTCCCAATACACAGGTTAGCGCTACGGTACCTGTACTCTGGTTACATGCAGCTGCCAAACAGGAATTACAGCAGCAGGCCAGCCTGCAACTGAACCTGACCATAGAAAGATTCCAGTACCCTTCTGTGAATATCATTGGAAAAATGGCAGGAACAGATCCTGTATTATCGAAAGAATATCTGCTCTACAGCGGACACCAGGATGCACATGGCATACGCAACACCATCCAGAACGATAGTATTTATTATGGTGCCGATGATAATGCCAGTGTAGATGTGGCCATCATGGCCGCGGCCCGTGCCTTCAAAAAGCAACCCGCCAAACGTTCGGTGCTGGTGGTCATGCATGGTGCAGAAGAAAGAGGGTTACTGGGTTCGCGCTGGTATTCTTCTCATCCTACGGTGCCGCTGGGTAGTATTGTAACGGTTTTGAATGGCGATATGATCGGTCGTAACCACCCCGACAGTGCCGCCATTCTGGGCGTGCAGGTTCCACACCGCAATTCTACCGAACTGGTGCAGATGGCCATGGATGCCAACCGGGAAGGCCCGGGGTTTAAACTGGATACCCTTTGGGACAAACCCACCCATCCGGAAGGATGGTATTTCAGGAGTGATCACCTACCTTATGCGAGGTTGGGTATTCCTTCCCTGATGTACACCACCCTCCTGCATCCGGATTATCATACACCGCTTGATAATGCACAGAATATCGATTATGCCAAGCTGAAAAAAATGGCCGAATGGATGTACCGTACCGGTTGGAAAGTAGCCATGGCACCCCAAAGACCCGCTACAGATCCGGGTTTTAAACTGGAACGATAAGCCTGTGCCGACTATATATCCGGCTTAACTTACTTACATTTTATGCTGCACAACGAGGCGGACAGGAATTCGCTTCGCGCAATCGGGTTATTTCAATTTTTTGCGGAATAATATCCGGATAGAACCTCGTATTGCTCTAAATTATATAATTGAATATCAATTAGTTACGATACTTCAAGCAAATTTGTTTTGCAGGACTGATGAATGTCATAAAACGAGCTGTTGTAATATTCGAACTTTATATAACGCGAGATCAGAGAGAGCGGACTTGATACTAAAACAGGTCAGTTAGCATACAGCAGGCAACACCGGATATATAGAAAGAGATGTTTAGCAAAATCCAATTTCCCCGTACGAAACAAATTCCACAAGCGATTTACTTCTCGCAGAAAGGATTTTATCATGTTATCTCCTGTACCGGCAACAGGTTAAAAAATGCAAGGTGCGTTTCAGAAGATCATATTATCAACTAGTCACACTTTTTGTTGGTTTACTACTGCAGTTTTCCGCAACCGCTCAACAGAAAGAACCACAGGTGATTAATGCGGGTGGTGGTTATTTTGCCAGGGGAGATCTACTGTTTGACTGGAGTTTTGGCGAATTGATCTCTGTACAAACACTCAGCTCCAATACCGACTTTATT
>CALRQQ020000354.1:0-4319 GCA_943370345.1 Chitinophaga pinensis | reverse complement strand
GTAACCGATGCCGATAGTATCGCAGCGGCTATTGATGATACTACATTGGCTTTTGGTGGCGTGGATATCATCGTCAATAATGCCGGGATCAGTATTTCCAAATCCATTGCCGATCACAGTATCGAAGAGTGGGACCGCTTGTATGATATCCTGGTAAAAGGACAATTCCTTGTTTCGCAAAAAGGCATTGAAGTCATGCGCAAGCAGGGCTTTGGAGGTGATATCGTGAATATAGTATCGAAGAATGCCGTAGTAGCCGGACCGAATAATCCGGGATATGGCAGTGCCAAAGCAGCGCAGGCCCATCTGACCCGCCTGATGGCGGCAGAACTCGGTGCCGATAAGATCCGTGTGAATACCGTGAATCCCGATGCCGTGATCTCCGACTCCAATATCTGGGCCGGTGGCTGGGCCGAAGGAAGGGCCAAAGCCTATGGCATTACCGTGGAGGAACTGCCGGCTTATTATGCCAAGCGCACATTATTAAATGAGATAATTTTACCCGAGGATATTGCCAATGCCTGCTTCGCCTTTGTAGGCGGACTGCTCAGCAAATCAACCGGGAATGCATTGAACGTGGATGGTGGTGTGGCCATGGGCTTCTACCGTTAGTCATCCATTTATTTTTTCACCCTCTGCTACCGGCCGGTTTACCCGCAGGGCAGAGGGTTATTTTTAAAAAGCTATTAAGGAGTTATTATGAGAATCGACCGTAAAAAAATTGAACAGCATAACGAACGCGGGCTGGCTAAACATCAACAGCGTTTTTCTTTTCTGCAATCCGAATTAGGAAACCTGGATGGCATCATTGCAAAACTGGCGGCTTTCCAGGTGGCGATCCCTTCCTGGGCATTGGGCACAGGCGGCACACGCTTCGGTCGTTTCCCCGGTCCCGGTGAACCCGGCAGTCTCGAACAGAAACTCGATGATGTAGGTCTGTTGCATGCACTCAATCAATCCAGCGGGGCGATCTCCCTGCATATCCCCTGGGATATTCCCAAAGATTATGCAGCGATCCGTAAGCAGGCGGCAGAACTGAACCTGAAGTTCGATGCAGTGAATTCAAATACCTTCCAGGACCAGCCCGGACAAGCACATACCTATAAGTTCGGTTCCTTACAGAATGTAAACAAAGCCACCCGCAAACAGGCGATCGATCATAATATTGAAGTAATTAAACACGGGGTGGAACTCGGTTCTGATTCACTGACCGTATGGCTGGCTGATGGAAGTACCTTCCCCGGACAACTGAACTTCAGAAAGGCGTTTCAGAATACCCTGGAAAGTCTGGAAGAGATCTATGCGGCGCTTCCTTCCGACTGGAAAATGTTTGTGGAGTACAAAGCCTTTGAGCCCAACTTCTATTCCATGACCGTGGGTGATTGGGGACAGTCCCTGCTCTATGCCAATAAACTCGGTCCGAAAGCAAAAACATTAGTGGATCTCGGACACCATTTACCCAATGCCAATATTGAACAGATCGTGGCCTTATTATTAATGGAAGGCAAACTGGCCGGTTTCCATTTCAACGACAGTAAATATGGCGATGATGACCTGACCGTAGGCAGTATCAAACCTTACCAGCTCTTTCTCATTTTCAATGAACTGGTGGAAGGCATGGATGCCAATGGCATGGACCATGCGAAAGACCTTGGCTGGATGATCGATGCGTCACACAATGTAAAAGATCCGTTGGAAGACCTGCTGCAATCCGTGGAAGCGATCATGATGGCCTATGCCCATGCCTTGCTGGTGGATCGCAACGCATTGAATGCGGCACAGGACATAAATGATGTGGTGGCCGCACAGGAACTGCTCAAGCAAACCTTCCATACTGATGTACGGGCATTGGTGGCCGAAGCCAGGCTTCGCAACGGTGCTGCCCTGAATCCCCTGCAATTCTTCCGTGAAGAGAAGATCAGGGAAGCACTGACAAAAGAAAGAGGAACGAATACCATCGCAACAGGACTCTGATGAACAAGCTACCGGTTATAGCCATCTTCGATGTGGGCAAGACCAATAAAAAACTGCTGCTGTTCAATGAACAGTATGAACTCGTGTTCGAAGACAGCCGTCCGATGGAAGAGATCACGGATGAGGACGGTTTTCCCTGTGATGATGTGCAGGCGCTTACCGCCTGGATCCGGGATAGCTATACCCGCCTGCTCAACCATGAACAATTCGAAGTAAAGGGCATCAACTTCTCTGGTTACGGGGCCAGTTTTGTCTATATCGGACAGGATGGTCGTGTGATGCTGCCCTTGTACAATTATCTGAAACCCTATCCGCGTCCCCTGCACGAACAATTCTATACAAAGTATGGTGGTGAGGATCTGGTGGCCAGTCAGACCGCTTCTCCGGTATTAGGCAGCCTGAATTCCGGCATGCAGGTCTACCGGTTAAAAGAAGAACGGTCGGAGCTGTTTGCCACTGTTAAAGCTGCCCTGCACCTGCCCCAGTACCTGAGTTATGCACTGACGGGTCAGTTACATACTGATATCACCAGTATCGGTTGTCATACCAATCTATGGGACTTTACACAAGGGGACTATCACCGATGGGTAACAGAAGAGAAAGTTGCCGCAAAATTTCCGGCGATCAAAGAATGTACGGAACAGGCCGGTACTACAACTGAGGGTATTCCCGTTGGTGGAGGATTGCACGACAGTTCCGCTGCTCTGATCCCTTACCTGGCTTCCTTCACTGAACCCTTTGTGTTGTTGTCCACCGGTACCTGGTGCATCACACTCAATCCCTTCAATGCGGCACCACTGACGATACCGGAACTGAAAAGCGATTGTCTCTGTTACCTGACCTATAAAGGCAAGCCCGTTAAAGCCTCCCGTTTATTTGCCGGGAATGAACACGAACTGCAGGTCAGGAGACTGGGGACTCATTTTCAGAAAGAAACAGATTACTATAAAACCGTTAAGGCCGATCCGTTGTTACTGAAAAAGTACAGTCCGGATTATGAGGCGTTGAAGCAAGTGCCCTCAGACATGCTGCCCGCCGTATCAGTGTTTGGGGACAGAGACCTCGCTGATTTTTCCAGTTATGAAGAAGCCTATCACCTGCTGATCGCCGACCTGATGGTGCTGCAGGTACAAAGCAGCTGGTTAGTGATGAAGGAGACATCTGTGAAAAAATTATTTGTAGATGGGGGGTTCAGTAAGAATCCCATTTATATGCAGCTCTTATCGGCCGCCTTTCCTGAACTGGAAGTATATGCCGCCACCGTGGCGCAGGCCAGTTCGCTGGGTGCTGCTATGGCCATACATACCCTTTGGAATAAGCAGGCGTTACCTGCCAGCCTCGTACAGCTGAAAAAGTACGGATACTGAACAGAACAACATGAAAGTCGCTCTCTTTATACCTTGTTATATCGACCAGTTTTACCCGCAGGTCGGACAAGCCACGCTCGAATTACTGACCAAACTTGGTTGTGAAGTGGATTTTCCCCTCAACCAGACCTGTTGCGGACAACCTATGGCCAACAGTGGATTCGCTGCCGCCTCAAAGGACTGTGATAGGAACTTTGTCCGCAATTTTTCCGGCTATGATTATATCGTGGGTCCCTCCGGCAGTTGTGTGCTGCATGTGAAGGAACACCTGAAAGACGAGCAACATCCCGACGAAACCATTCATATCCGCAAGCATATTTATGAACTCACCGAGTTTATTACGGATGTGTTGAAAAAGGAAATTCATAATGCCGTGTTCCCGCATAAAGTTGGACTGCATAACAGTTGTCACGGTCAGCGGGGACTCGGACTTTCTTCCATGACCGAACGGGTATTACCTGCCTTCTCCAAACCCGAGCAATTGCTCAGTAAGGTAAAAGGCATTCAGTTGCTGAAGCCGGTACGCAATGATGAATGCTGCGGATTTGGCGGTACTTTCTCGGTATTTGAAGAAGCCGTAAGTGTGAAGATGGGGAAGGACCGGATCAAACAGCATGAAGCCAATGAAGTGGAATATATTACCGGGGTGGATGTGAGTTGTCTCATGCACCTCGAAGGTATTTTAAAGCGGCAGGGCAGTAAAGTAAAGACCATTCATATTGCAGAGATCCTAAACACGGAGGCCTGAGATGAAAGATCACGCAACATTTGCCGAGGAATTTATAAAGGACGAAGCCCGTACCGACTGGCACGATGAGACCTTATGGTTTGTGCGCCAGAAGCGGGACAAGGCCGCACATGGTTTACCGGAGTGGGAACAACTGCGCGAATGGGCTTCACAGATCAAGAATCATACATTGTCCAATATGGACCGTTACCTCGAGGAATTTGAGCGAAATGCACAGGTCAACGGGGTGA
>CALRQQ020000353.1:0-4319 GCA_943370345.1 Chitinophaga pinensis | reverse complement strand
GCTACGGCTCCGTTAATTACGAACTTAACCTCGCCAGTGAGGAGCAACTCGTAGGCTCATTATGCAAAAGGCACGCCGTCACTTCTTGCGAAGCTCCGACCGCTTGTAGGCGCACGGTTTCAGGTACTATTTCACTCCCTTGTTTAGGGTGCTTTTCACCTTTCCCTTACGGTACTGGTTCACTATCGGTGTCTGAGGAGTATTTAGCCTTACCAGATGGTGCTGGCAGATTCAGGCAGGATTCCTCCGGTCCCGCCTTACTCAGGATACTGCTCGTCCTCATCAATTTGCGCTTACGGGGCTATCACCCTCTATGGCTCAACTTTCCAGAAGATTTAACTTGATGATGATTTCTAAATGCAGTCCTACAACCCCGGATCGGCACGCCGACCCGGTTTAGGCTATTCCCTTTTCGCTCGCCACTACTTGGGGAATCACTATTGTTTTCTTTTCCTCCCGCTACTTAGATGTTTCAGTTCACGGGGTTGGCTCTCTTTCGAGTACTATACCTTCAGTATAGTGGGTTTACCCATTCGGAAATCCAGGGATATAATGCTTGTGTGCAGCTCCCCCTGGCTTATCGCAGCTTACCACGTCCTTCGTCGCCTCTCAGACCCAAGGCATCCACCATGCGCCCTTAGTTGCTTTAAAAAAATTAGAAACTAGAATTTGTTATTATTGTAGTTGTTACCCGACCACATTTCTTCAGACCAACCATAAAAAATCATGGTGATTATTAAAAATTGTGATCAGTGTATGTTAGATACTCGTCTAACATTTTATTTTCCAATATGTCAAAGAGCTAAGTACGAAGTACAGAGTACAAAGTACGTTTGCTGATGTCCAGGTTGCGAACCCGCAGGCCTTGTGCCAACATCAAATTTTTAAAGAACTTTTCTAACCGGAGGTAATTCGTACTTCGTACTTATTACTTCGTAGTTAATTGGTGGAGGATATCGGAGTCGAACCGATGACCCTTAGCTTGCAAAGCTAATGCTCTAGCCAACTGAGCTAATCCCCCGTGGTTTTAGCTCATAGCTTAAGCTAACAGCCATTAGCTAACATTAAGTAGACCCGAGCAGATTTGAACTGCTGACCCCTACATTATCAGTGTAGTGCTCTAACCAGGCTGAGCTACGGATCTGTAATTGTAGCCCCCGTGTTACGGGTTACTATTTTAATTAAAAGAACTAACTTATTTAATGTCCCGGCCGGATATCCGGAAAGGACAATGAAAGTTGTGGGAAACAATAGCAGGTAAGTACTTGCTCTAAAAAGGAGGTATTCCAGCCGCACCTTCCGATACGGCTACCTTGTTACGACTTAGCCCCAGTCACCAGTTTTACCCTAGGCGGCTCCTTGCGGTTACCGACTTTAGGTACACCCGGCTTCCATGGCTTGACGGGCGGTGTGTGCAAGGTCCGGGAACGTATTCACCGTATCATTGCTGATATACGATTACTAGCGATTCCAGCTTCATGGAGTCGAGTTGCAGACTCCAATCTGAACTGAGAAGTGGTTTTTGGGATTAGCTTCACATCGCTGTGTTGCAGCCCTTTGTCCACTCCATTGTAGCACGTGTGTAGCCCTGGGCATAAAGGCCATGATGACTTGACATCATCCCCTCCTTCCTCACGTCTTACGACGGCAGTTTCACTAGAGTTCCCAGCGTTACCTGATGGCAACTAGTGATGGGGGTTGCGCTCGTTGCGGGACTTAACCCAACACCTCACGGCACGAGCTGACGACAGCCATGCAGCACCTTACTGGCAGTGTATTGCTACAAAGATGGCTTTCACCACCGGTCTCCCAGCATTCTAGCCCAGGTAAGGTTCCTCGCGTATCATCGAATTAAACCACATGCTCCACCGCTTGTGCGGACCCCCGCCAATTCCTTTGAGTTTCAATCTTGCGATCGTACTTCCCAGGTGGGATACTTAATGCTTTCGCTCAGACACTTACTGTGTATCGCAAATGTCGAGTATCCATAGTTTAGGGCGTGGACTACCAGGGTATCTAATCCTGTTTGATCCCCACGCTTTCGTGCCTCAGTGTCAATAGATGTGTAGCCAGCTGCCTTCGCAATTGGTGTTCTATGTCATATCTAAGCATTTCACCGCTACATGACATATTCCGCTGACCTCCACAATATTCAAGACTGATAGTATCAATGGCAGTTTCCAAGTTAAGCTCGGAGATTTCACCACTGACTTACCAACCCACCTACGCACCCTTTAAACCCAGTGAATCCGGATAACGCTTGCACCCTCCGTATTACCGCGGCTGCTGGCACGGAGTTAGCCGGTGCTTATTCATATGGTACCGTCAGACGAGTTAGAAAACCCTTTTTTCGTCCCATATAAAAGAAGTTTACAATCCAGAGGACCTTCATCCTCCACGCGGCATGGCTGGTTCAGACTTTCGTCCATTGACCAATATTCCTTACTGCTGCCTCCCGTAGGAGTCGGGCCCGTGTCTCAGTGCCCGTGTGACTGGTCGTGCTCTCACACCAGTTACTGATCGCAGGCTTGGTGGGCCGTTACCCCGCCAACTACCTAATCAGCCGCACAGCCATCTTCAAGTGATAAATCTTTAACAACAAAGTGATGCCACTCCGTTGTACTATGGGGTATTAATCCAAATTTCTCTGGGCTATTCCCCGCTCGAAGGAAGGTTCTGTACGTGTTCCGCACCCGTTTGCCGGTCGCCATCAACTGTATTGCTACAGTCATGCTGCCCCTCGACTTGCATGTATTAAGCCTGCCGCTAGCGTTCATCCTGAGCCAGGATCAAACTCTCCATTGTAAATGATGTTTGATACTGACATGTTTTTATTCTCATTAGAAAATTAACGTGTCAAATCTAAATGTAAATTTTAGCTTGACTTACCTATTTGTTTTCCTCCCGAATTACTTCGGAAAGAAGTGCTATTGTTTCCCAACTTTCAAAGATCTTTTGCCGTTTTACCAGCACCCCGTTTTTGATTGGGAGTGCAAAGGTAAGGGCTTTTTTATTTCTACCAAATTTTTCTTCATTTTTTTCGAAAAAATTTCAGAAGCTTTTGGACTGAAAATCAACTTGTTTAGTGAAGAACTGGACCGCTTTTTTGGAAGCGGACGGCAAAGGTAAGGGTTTGTTTATTACCAGCAAATTTTATTGCTGATTTTTCTAAAAACTTTCTTCCTTTTTTACTTCACAACCTTCAGAGAACTACCCGTTTTTTCAAGCGGGTTGCAAAGATAAGGACGCCCTGTTTACCAACCAACGATTTTCACCAAAAATATCCTCCAACTTTTTGAAACGCAGTACTGATGCAGCTTTTCAGCGAAAAAAACTTTCAGATTTTCTATCCCACTACCCCCTTTTTGACCGTTTTCTGCACTTTCAGACACCAAAATACCGCCCATAATGGCTTATTCACAGCACTGTAAAAGTTCCGAAAAGCAGACAAACCTCTGAGAAATATCCGTATAAACTACTACTAATGAGCCTGATGCCGCATGTCAGGCCCTCCCACAAAGCCGCATTAAGTGGATTGAAAAGACTTAAAGAGGAATATAATCGGCCGGATAACTGACCCTGATCAGAAACAAACCATGTGCCGGTACCGCAAAACTGGCCCGGGTACAATCCCTGGCTTCTATAATAGTCCGGAATTCTTCCAGACTGATCTTGCCCCGGCCAACCTTAAGCATCGTTGCCGTTAAAGCCCGTACCATCCCCCGTAAAAAACGGTTTCCCTGTACCCGGTACACCAGGCAACTCCCCTCCTGTATCCATTCGCTCACCCCGAGCCGGCACTTAAACGACTTTACCTGGGTATTACGCTTTGAGAAGGAAGTAAAGTCCTCATACTCCATCAGCAGGGCGGCAGCGGCCTGCATACGATCCAGGTCGATCTGGTAGGGGAAATAATAGGCCCGGTCCTGCAGGAATGGATCCTTGGACCGATAGATAAAATATTTATACTCCCGGCTGACCGCATCAAACCGGCTATGTGCTCCGGCAGGCATGAGCAATAACTTATGCAACACGATATCCGGCGGCAATATCGCATTCAGCTTGTATACAAACTGCGGGTGCAGCACACCATCATAATCAAAATGAAAATAATTCTGCCAGGCATGTACCCCTGCATCCGTGCGGGATGATCCTGTCAGACCGACCGGCTCCCGCTGTAAAATGGCAATCGCTTTCTCCACCTCGGACTGAACCGTGACCGCGTTCTCCTGGGTCTGAAACCCACTGTATGCAGTGCCTTTGTATGCTATTTCGAGGAAGTAACGCGACATGAAACAGATAGAAGTTAGTAGATAGAA
>CALRQQ020000352.1:0-4322 GCA_943370345.1 Chitinophaga pinensis | reverse complement strand
GATCATCGACTGGTCGCATGGACAACTGCTGACCGCAGTTACTCTTGGTGAAGTGTTGGCTAAAAACGGCCAGCAGATGATGGTCTATAGTTCCGGCTCAACAGGGCAGGCACTGATGCAGAATCACACGTTAAGCAGTGGTGCCACAGTAAATCCGGAACTGATCCGGCCGCTTTCCTTTAAAGATGAACTGATCAAACAGGTTGGCGAAATCCCCAAAAAAGGCAAACCCAATACATTGCAGCACGCATGGATCACGGATGCATTCATCCGGTACTCAATTAAAGAAGATGCCCCTCTGGTCAGTGCCATCTGGTATTCAGACCCGGATGGCGCCGCCCACAGCGATGGCATTGGCTCACCGGCTTCGATTGAATCGATAAAATCAGTTGACCAGCAGTTTGGTCGTATACTGAGAGCCATACACGACAAGGGAATGGATGACCGGTTTAATTTTCTCATTTCAACGGATCATGGATTCTCAACACATACCGGAAAAGAGGGATTAACAGAATTGCTGATCCGGAAAGGACTTAAAAAAGACAAAGAAAGTACAGATGTGGTAGTAGCAGAAGGTGCGGTATATGTGAAAGATCATAACCGGGAGAAAATTGAAAAGATCGTACAGTCATTACAAGAAGAAAATTGGGTAGGAGCATTGTTCACCAATATGTCAGCAAAAGATGTAACAAAGGGATGGGTGCCGGGCACCCTCTCCTTTGATATGGTGAATTGGAACCACCCGGATCGGAAAGCAGATATACTGGTCGACGTCAACTGGACCAATGACAAAAATGAAAATGGATATCCCGG
Source organism: Chitinophaga pinensis (assembly GCA_943370345.1). Lineage (GTDB taxonomy): Bacteria > Bacteroidota > Bacteroidia > Chitinophagales > Chitinophagaceae > JJ008. The sequence continues at coordinate 3,509 of CALRQQ020000352.1, read as the reverse complement.
CATGACAATATCCAGAGGTGTGGCCGGACACGGCAGTCTGAGCCCCTGGGATGTGCATATTCCGCTCATTGCAGCAGGTCCGGCTTTTAAGAAAAAGTATGAAAGCGGGTTTCCAAGTTCCAATATAGATATTGTTCCGACGATCTTATCCATCTACCACCTGCCTATACCTTCTACCATGCAAGGACGACCCTTAACTGAATTATTCAGGGGAACTACTAGTAAGGGAAAACCGGTCATCAAAAAAGTTTCAAGTACCTGTACTATTAATGGTAAAACATATACAGTATCGGTACAACATACCTGGCTGGGCAAATACCGCTATGTGGATTATGCATTCACGGATCGGTAATAAATGTTGATCAGGTTTTTGTCAGTGTTAAAAAAATTAGCCACGGATCACACAGATATGCACAGATTTTTATTTTCGAATTATTGAACGGATCTTGTTATTACATAAAATTAATCCGTGTACATCTGTATGATCCGTGGTGACATTGCCGAAGGCAATATTTGCGAAGAAAGCAACTTCGTGTTCATTCGTGTACTTTCGTGGCCCAAAAACACCCCCTGATTTATTTTTCCTTACAATAAAGCGCTACCTGCTGCAGGACACCCCAACTGGCCTTTTGGCATATTAGCAAATTGGCTAATGCCCGCCTTCTGTGCTTCCATCACCAAGCGCCCCTTTCTCCGTACCTTTACGCCCTAAAACAACCAGCAAGATGATCCCCCAGAAACGTCATACCTCTCTTCAGCCCTTGTCACGCGAACACCATCAGGCATTACTGCTCTGCTGGAAATTCAGACAGGGATTCGCCAAAGGCGTGGAACCTGAGCGGATGATGAAATATGCCAGCTGGTTCTGGACCACTTACCTGGCCCCGCATTTCAAAGCGGAAGAATCAAAATTTTTTCCAATCCTGGATAAAGAACATCCCGGACTCCTTAAAGCCCTGAAACAACATAAGCAGCTCGAAGCCATGTTCCACAGCACCGACAGCGACATCGCCTATACCCTGCGGCAGATCGCTTTCGAACTGGAACAACATATCCGGTTTGAGGAACGTGACCTCTTTAATGCCATTCAGGAAAAAGCAAGTCCAGAACAACTGGAAGCGTTGGCAAAAGCCCATACTGAAGAAAAATTTGAGGAAAATATTGAAGACATGTTCTGGGTAGAAGAGGCAGACGATAAGAAAGAACTGAAATCAGAAGCGAAGAAAAAAATCGAAAACAGGATCTCAAAGCCAGCAACAACCGGGAGAAGAGAACGAAAAGCGGTGCGTCCGGAGAACAGGAAGAAATAGTCAAAAGTAGTTAGTCGTTGGTAAACAGCAAGACTAAGTACGAAGTACGAGGTACGAACCAGATACCGTAAACGGGGAAACGTTTTGTTATTTTAGTATACACCTTCTAAGGAACTGATATCTGATTCCTCTATGCCTTCAACAAGAACCCGGCTGATCACAACTTCTTTATCGTCTTTTGCAGATTCACCCCATCAATCTCGTAATGATGTACCTGGCTCGAAGAGTCGGTCAAAGTAAGCAGGAGTTTGTAATACTCACCAGGTTTATAGGTTTGGCTGAATAGATCAAAGCTGTTTCCGTATTCCGTCTGCTTTCCTCCGGTCTTCGTGCCGACATTGGGACTCCAGTCGACATCCCCTTCAAGCGTTTTAATTGCTGAAATCACGGCGGGCCAACCTGAATTGATCAGGGTCATCCTGATACCCATAATACCAAAAGAACCTGTACCCCTGTCGCTGATGGCAGGTCCGAAATGAGGTACTACTTCTTTGACAATATAATTCCGGTCGTTGTTCATGATCTTACGCCCATATTGTAAAATTCCTTTACCTGAAGAAGAATCGTATTTTTTAGGAAAGGCTTCGAGGAGCAGGCGAAGTGGTATATCAAATGATGAAACCTGCTCTTTATAGCGCATATATGATGCTTCTACTTCTGCGGGCTGATTGGAAGCCGAACTGATGGGTGTCAGGGTGACTGTTTCTCCCATTACTTTTTCCACCTTGGCATACATCAGCTTATCATCATACCATTCCCCGCTGACATCCCTCATCGTGATGATATCCTTATCATCCAGCTGTTTCAACTCGTTTTCCAGCGCATCATTACTCTTTTTAAAATAACTGATCGAAGATTGACGATACTGATATTCCTCGTATTCACTGTAGGCCCAGAAGATGAGACCACCTGCCAATATCAGGATGGGACCGGCAAAAGTATACCAGGGCGTCCGCACCTCATGCTGGAGCGACCGCACCACGGGAACAAATTCGGCAGGTAATTCATATAATTTGCCCCCTTTATTGATGGCCCATTTCTTGCCCAACCCAAAAAAGGGAATCCAGAACAGGTGGAAATAACTTTGACGGATCTCTATCCGGTAACCCGGATCAGCATTTTGGGTAAGACCAAGATCCTGAGGATTGTATGATTTGATTCTGAAATTGTTCCAGCCGAATACGACGCGCATAATGGTACGTTTAAAAGAACAAAGTAATTAAAAAAGATTCAAGAAGCCAAGTCGTCAAACAGGCATTCACAAACAAACTCAAGGGCCTGCTAAAAAACAGATTAGCGCCCCGATCTTTAATGGATAATTGACATTTTTTCCTTTTGACGTCTTGATGCTTCCCCAAAATATCCCTTATTCAGGGGATATCATTCCATCCTATTATTCCGAATTTTAATATCCAACTACCGGCCTGCCGGCAAAATGTTTTTATGAAGAAAAAACTGTTCTCCGTCCTGCTTATATTAATTACCGGACTCTTTTTACATGCCCAGCCGCTGACGGGTAAATACATTCTTGTAAAAGACAGTGATGGCAAAACACCCCGCAACGGGGCAGAGATATCGATCACTTTCTCACCCGGAAAATTTGCCCTGAAGGCCGCCATGCCCGGACAGACCGTAACCGATAATGGTACCTGGAAAATAACAGGCGCCGCTATGACCATTGCCTTTAAAGAAATGGAACAGGGTACAAAAACCGGTCCCTGGTCATTGAACAATGGCACCCTGACACTGCCTTTTATGATGCTGAGTAATGGTAAAGGAAGTTCTGAGTGGCAGGATGCAGTCAGTTATAAACCGGCGCCGCTAACGATATCTTCTGTTGGCGCTATCTTTGAAAAAGCGATCACTGCCACTAAAAAAACCGGGCAATACTGCAGCAAGCTGGATGAACGGGCTGCTGCCATGGCAAAAAAAATGAATAATAATCTGGCCGCTGCTTATTATTCCAACGCCCTCAGTTTTTATTTCAAAAACTATCCTGTTGAAGCACTCTATGGGTTTGCCAAAGCTGCACAATTACAACCTTCCAATGGGCTTTACCTGAACAATGTGGCCAAACTCCTGATGAATATCCGTAAATACGATGATGCAATCGTGCTCTTACGTGATGCCACCCGTCGCTTCCCCAATTTGTCTTCTCCCTGGGGTAACTTGGCCGCTGCTTATTATGAGAATAACAAT
>CALRQQ020000351.1:0-4339 GCA_943370345.1 Chitinophaga pinensis | reverse complement strand
GGTTTACTGACCGGAAATGTGATGGACAGCCGAAGTAAAGCACTGGAAGGTGCAACTGTACGCCTTATTTCTTTTACGGATACGTTATCCAACCGCACCATGCTGACAGACAAGACCGGTCAGTTCAGTTTCAGTGGTATTCGTTTTGGTTATTATAAACTCTCCGTCAGTTTTGTGGGACTGCAACCGCTTACACTCGACAGTATTTATTTCCGCACGGAGCGATTTGATTTTAATATGGCAGATATCACCCTTAAGCCGAAGTCGAATGAACTGATGGAGGATGTGGTGATCTATGCGGAAAAGCCATTGATACAATCCAAGGATGGGAATATAACCTTTAACGCCGGTGAATCAGCGCTGGCAGCCGGTGGCACGGTGAGTGAATTACTGACACAGGTGCCCCTGGTGACCCGTGACCAGGATGGAAAGGTATCTGTACGGGGCAAGGAACCCAAGATCCTTATCGATGATAAACCGGTTTCCTTAAATATGCAACAATTGCAGGACCTGCTCGAATCCATGCCAGGCAGTTCGGTAGAGAAAATAGAAGTGATGACCAATCCGCCCCCCCAATATGCCAATGAGCAGGGTGGGGTGATCAATATTGTGACCCGTAAAGGCAGGGTTGGGAAGAGTGGCCGCTTATCGCTCTCCGGCGGCACACGCGGAGAATTCCTGTTCAATGGAAGTTTCAATTATCGTAAGCAGGGACTTTCGATCAGTATCAATGCAGGCACAGGCTATAACAAATACGGAGGCAGTGGTTATTCGATCCGGAATAATATTTATACTGATTCTTCCAATTTTTTTAATACCCGCAACAGCAACTGGAATGAAGCAGTCCGCCCCAATTTCAGGTTTACGATGGATTATGATTTCAACAAAAAGCATTCGGTGAATGTGTCCCTGAATCATAACCAGAGCGATGCGGAAAGTTTTAATACCACCGAGTATAAGAATATCAATCGTTTCAACGAGCTCTGGAAACTGAGTGATCGGGAGATCCGCAGCCTGGGAAAAGGGTATAGTCCCAATGCCAGCATTACCTATACCTACCGGGGTAAACCCGGGGAAGTATTGCGGATCATCAGCAGTTACAGTTTTTCCTGGAATGAAAGTAACCGGGATTTTTACCAGCAATTCCTAAATCCTGATTATACGCCTACAGGGCTGGACTCCATGCAGCGGCAGGATAATACTACGAAAGTGAACGGACAGACCCTTAACCTGAATTATGACCGGATGCTGGACAATAAAAAGACATTTATTTCTGTGGGCGGGATCTACAATCGTTCCAATAATCATGTGAATATTGATGCCAGTTATAAAAAAAAGCCTGAAGGGACAATGGAAAAGCTGGACCTGCTCAGTAATAATTTCTGGTTTCATCAAACGGTCAGTAATCTGAGGGCATCGGTAAAGCAGATCCTGGGTAAGGATTTCAGTTTCACCGCCGGCAGTACAGCAGAGCATACGGCTATCTGGTTTGAGTTACTGAAAGAAAGCCGGGATGTCCGGAATAATTATATCACCTGGCTGCCATTTGCCAATATCAATAAGACCTGGCGGGAAAAATTAAGCCTGACATTCGCCTATCGCAGAAGTATCCGTCGTCCGGGGATCGGGGAACTGAATCCCACCATTGATTTTTCAGACCCCTATAATATCCGGTTTGGGAATGCAGAACTCGAAGCCTCAACGGCACATAATTTTGATTTTATTTTAGGTCGGACCAAAACAAAGTATTTCATCAATCTGGGATTCGGGTATAATAGCGTGGAAGATATTTTCAGCCAGGTACGAACCCTGCTACCCGACGGAAAGACCCAGATCACCTGGGAAAATATCAGTAACCGGAAGGAGCTGGAGGTCAGTACCTGGAACGGAGTGACCCTTTCCAAAAAACTCCGTGTCAACTTCAGTTCCAGTTACACGTATAACAAATACAGCACGTTTGATAAGACCGTACGACGGTTCAGGGATGGCGGATCCTTTACCTCCAACCTTAATTTTATCTATAATCCGACGGATCTCTGGAGTTTTAACGGAGGCTTTAATATCAATCGTTTTGCCTCTGCACAAGGCTTTGCCCGCTGGAACACCAGTATGAATATGGGTCTGATGCGGCGTTTATTCAATAAACGGATGACCATCACCCTTAGTACGGTCGATCCGTTCGTGAATCAGCAACGACGCACGTTCACGTATGGTACTAATTTCAACCTTGAAAGTTATAGTCTGACCCGTACAAAGAACTACCGGTTTACGATCGGGTATAATTTCAGTAATGCGTCAAAGAAAAAGCCGGTGAAGAATAGCAAAAAGCAAGAAGCTGGAAGCGAGAAGGGGTTAAAGCTGAAAGTGTCTTAAAGATAGGTAGCAGGCTTGAAGTGACTGGTTTACTGGTTGTTTCTAATTAGGTTCTTTTCGAGCATGATGGCATCTTTTAGTTTACCCTTGGGTACGGGAATTCGGATCACTCCATATATTTCTTTTTCCTTATAACAAATTTCCAGGATATGCATAGCCCCGACATCATAGATGTCAGCCGTCTGAAATTCACATCTATCTGTATGAAATGGATAGGACTTTCTCCCGATCCGCACTTCATCCTGACTGATCTTCACTTCTTTCGGTTTTCCTGGTAAAAGGAGCATGCCTAGAAATTTCAACAAGTGAATCCCTCCTTTTCTGAAGAGTTCCCACTTTTCAAAACGTTTCCATTCGGTGCTTTCGTAGCTCCAGTTGATCTGCCAGCCATCATTTTTCAAGGGTATTTTCATCCTCATCAATTTGGTCGTAATTTAGCGGTATGAAACTCGACTATCAATACCTGCTGGAGGGTAATTTTCACCCGGAGTCCCGGGTTTGGGTGTATCAGAGCAGCCGGCTCTTTTCAATGAGTGAGGCCTTTGAAGTGGAGGATATGCTGAAACGGTTCACGGAAAGCTGGTTGAGTCATGGCAGTCCGATAAAGGGCGCCGCCTACCTGTTTTTCGGACAGTTCATCATCCTGATGGCCGATGAATCTGCCACGGGCGTCAGTGGCTGCAGCACCGATACTTCTGTACGGCTGATAAAGGAAGTGGAACAACGGTTTGGGGTAAGTATGTTTGATCGATTATCCCTTGCCTTTGTAATAAAAGATAAAGTGGAATTGCTGCCCATGTCCCAGTTACCTTATGCAGTGAAGAATGGATTTATCAATGGAGATACCCTGTATTTTAATAATCTGGTACAGACGAAAGAAGAGTTGGAAAAAAACTGGATCATACCGGTTAAAGAGAGCTGGCTGGCGAATAAGGTAGAATTTCCGGCTGAAGTAGGCTAATGTTGATATAGTACCGGGGCAGCTGAAAGACTGGTTTCCGGTATGTAAAATATTCCTTCGCTAAAGCTACGAAAGGAAAAAGCGGAAGTAGCTCACCTGGTAGAGCGACAGCTTCCCAAGCTGTAGGTAGCCGGTTCGAGTCCGGTCTTCCGCTCTTTTTATTTTCTTCAGGTCTTTATCCAACCAGTATTCCAGCTTCTGGTTTCTGGCTCCCCGCTTCGCGCCTCACTCCATACTAGCTGCCACCATTTCCGCAATATCCAGCACCTGTACACTGTCTTCTTTTTCAGCCAGTTTAACCCCATCGGTCATCATGGTATTGCAAAAAGGACAGGCAGCGGCAATAAAGCCGGCACCAGTCCCGATAGCCTCATTACTCCGGTCGATATTGATCCGGCTGGTTCCTTTTTCTTCTTCCTTGAACATCTGGGCGCCACCGGCACCACAACAGAGTCCGTTGCTTTTGCAACGTTTCATTTCCACCAGTTCTGCATCTAGGGCTTCCAGTACTTTGCGGGGTGCTTCATAAATATTATTGGATCGGCCCAGGTAACAGCTGTCGTGGTAAGTGATCTTTTTTCCCTTGAAAGAACCGCCTTCTTTTAATTTGATCTTTCCCTCATCGATCAGTTGCTGGAGGAGGGTGGTATGATGAATCACCTCATAGGATCCTCCAAGGGCCGGGTATTCATTCTTCAGCGTATTGAAACAATGCGGACAGGCCGTGACGATCTTTTTGATCCCGTAATTATTCAGCAGTTGAATATTCTGGTAGGCCATCATCTGGAACATGAATTCATTCCCTGCACGACGAACCGGATCCCCGGTGCACATTTCTTCTTTACCGAGAATAGCGTAGTTGATGCCTGTTTTGGTCAGAATGGTTGCAAAAGCCTTCGTGATCTTCTGGGCCCGCTGGTCAAAACTGCCGGCACAACCCACCCAGAAAAGGATATCCGGTTGCTGGCCACTGGCGAATAATTCGGCAACTGTAGGGGTCTTCAT
>CALRQQ020000350.1:0-4344 GCA_943370345.1 Chitinophaga pinensis | reverse complement strand
ACGACAGCCTCCCGGCTGCTCAATGATTTTTTTGCAACACTGGACGTGGAAACGGATTACCGTATCCGCATTGCTGTGGTCAAAGACAATATCGTGAATGCATTCGCATTACCCGGTGGCCGTATCGTGGTATATTCTGCATTGCTGGATAAGATGGAGTCGTATCCGGAACTGGCCGCCTTATTAAGTCATGAGTTTACCCATGTGAATAACCGCCATGCCACGAAATCCATTTTCCGTCGCCTGGGCTCCAAAGTGTTTATCAGTATGCTCTTCGGAAAAATGGGGTCAGTAACCTCTGTTTTGGTCAACCATGCGGATGACCTGAAATCACTTACCTATTCACGTAATCTTGAGAAAGAAGCCGACCTGGATGGGTTGGCCATTCTCACTCAACGGAAGATCGACCCGACAGGATTTACAGATCTGTTCCGGCACCTGAAAGCCGCGTCGCCGGGTTCTTCCATACCTGAATTCCTGGCCAGCCACCCGGATATTGATAACCGGCTGTCCTATATTAAAGAAATGTCAAAAGACGCCGTATCCGAACCGCATGCGGCATTAACAGCTATTTTTGAACAAATAAAAAAACAATAACTATGCTCCTGACAACAACAAATGTAGTGGAAGGAAGACCCGTGCAGGAATACCTGGGGGTGATCAATGCACAAAGTATCATTGGCGCGAATATCTTCAAAGATATTTTTGCCGGTCTCCGGGATGTATTTGGTGGCCGCAGTAAGACCTATGAGCGTGTACTGGAAGAGGCCAAGGAAGATGCATTGCGTGAATTGGCCGAAAAAGCGCAGGCGCTGGGTGCCAACGCCGTGGTAGGAGTAGACCTCGACTTTGAAACAATTGGCAGTGGTGGCAGTATGTTGATGGTGATTGCCACCGGTACAGCCGTGCGTTTATAATCCGGATGCTGATCCGGTCGGGAATACTCACCGGATCAGCGTTGCTGTTCCTTTCTGAAAATAAGCCTTACCCGTAAAATCCACGGCTTTAACCGTCCATACATAAGTGCCGGTCATTTGCAGCTGACCATTGATCCGTCCATCCCAGCCAAACCCGTTTCGCCGGGTGGTAAATACCAGTTGTCCCCAACGATTATATACATTAAAATACTCGATCTTCCGCATACCGACTGCGATCGGATAGAGCCGGTCATTGCGCCCATCATTATTGGGCGTAAACCCCGTTGGCACAAATACGGAGGGGCCGGTCCTGAATACCTTCACGGTGATCACGGCCGAATCGCTGCATCCTGCAACACTTGTGGCCACTACTTTATAGCGAAAGGCCGGTGTTTCGTCGGTAAAACTGGCAATGGGGTCGGCAATCACGGTTGAACTTAAATTATCCGGTGGTGACCATTGGTAACTGTCGGCTCCCGTGGCATTCAGTTGTAAAGGTTGTCCCAGTACCACCGCTGTATCTGCCGTAACCTCCAGCCGGATCGGAGGTTCCACACTGATCCGGACCGTATCACGAACCGGTTTCGGGCAACCTCGTATATCTGTTGCCGTTAGTATATAATCCGATGTCACGGTCGGGCTGGCTACGGTATTTAGCAGGGAGGGGTTGGATAACCGGGCCGGAGGCGACCAGTTCCAGTTACTCCCATCGGTGGTCCCGTTCAGCCGGGTGCTGCCATTGAAACAAATGCTGATGTCCGCCCCGGCATTGACCTTTGGATAAGGCACCGGATTCACCTGTATACTTTTCACCGCCACACAGCTGCCGATCCGTGCAATTACCTGGTACTGTGTAGGGGTTAGGGTTATTACAAATGGATCTTGTACTGTCGGATCCAGCACCTGGCCAGCAGGCGTCCACAGGTATTGTAAACCGTCAGATCGTATCCGGAGCCGGATCGTATCCCCACTGCAGATGGTGGTATCGTTCATGGTTTGCAGGCTGACAAAACTCACTACCCGCACCAGTAATGAATCGCGGTTGATACAGCCGCCTTCATTGAGCGTTACATAATAGCGCGTGGTGGTAGCCGGTGCCACCGTTGGTGTGGCCGTACCCGGATTGAGCATTCCTGCCACGGGTGTCCAGCTGAATACGCCTTGTCCGGCAGCCTGTAATATCAGCGGATCATTCACACAGATCAGGGTATCCCTGAACGCCAGACTGATCGGAGGTTTATCAATGATCCCAATAGTTTTATACACAGTATCCCGGCAACCCCGCGTATCTGTTACGATCAGACTTACCTGTTTGTTTCCCATGGTCGGGTAGGTATAACTGGGATTTTGGTCATTGGAAAGATCCCCGAGTAAAGCCGATTCCCCAAAATCCCATTGCCAGGAATCAGGTACGCCGTAAACAGAACCGGACTGGTCAGTAAAGAAACTTGGATTTCCGAAGCAGATCCCGTTGGAATTGAAATCGGGGCGGAAGCCCGGGAATACACGGATCGTGGAAGTGGTGGAGTCAGAGCAGGATTGATTCCGGTTGATCACAAGTTTCACTTTGTACAGACCGATGGAAGGAAATGTGTAGGTGACAACCGGTGTATTACTGGTAAATATCAGGTTGTTGGCGGGATCAAAAAATTCCCAGATCGTACTGGTGATCAGCGGGCTGTTGGATTGATTGGCAAGCGTAATGGTCTGGGTGTTTTTGCACAGCTGATACTCGGGCAGGAGGGATGCCGATGCCACATCACAATCAGCCACATTGATCTGTATGTCCTTTCGTTGTGTGGCGATCACCCGGCCGCCCCTGACTTCCTGAACGCATACGGTAACTACATATATGCCCACATCCGGGGCGATCCCGGTCAGCATACCGGTATTCGGATTGATCTGAACGGTTCCTCCAAATGGCTGGTTTGGACTAAATGCAGGGCTGTTATACGGCACTTGCGGAAAGGGAGGGGCATCCGGCGGTGTAGCATTGCCACCACCACCGCCACCACCACCGGTATTACCATTGGTACTGGCATAAGCGGAACAAAAAGTGTAACGCAGTTGATCGCCATCCTGGTCAAATGCAGCAAAACTATAGTTAAAATTATTGTTGGCACATACCACCACAAGATCAGATCCGGTGAACAGGGCACTGTTATTATTCGGGTCAAGGGCATTGCCACTGGTTCCCGGAATTTCAGCGGAGTAAAGGGCGCCTATATTGCTATAACCGGGCTGCAGATTATTGATGCCATTGATCCGGAAATTAACATGACTGGCCAATACATACCCCAATGTGGAAGAGGGCAGGGTCACGGAAAAATTATAATAGGCCACATCGTAACATACCACCGGTGGGTTGGTGATACAGGGATCGGGATTGGTGAGACTGATATTGTCAGTGGCACTGAGATTGACACTGATGTCCATGACCCGGAGGCCATTGGATTTATCAAAGACGGAAACGATCGCCGGGTTAGGAAACTGCCGGCCACTGTTGCAGCGTTGATAGAGCTTAAGGGTGAAATTATAGCGGTAAAGCCCCAGGTTTACGCCTCCAAATGTGTATGACATCTCCCCGCCGGTAATATGGCTGGCTTTTGCCAGGGCGGGCAAAAGCAGGGTCAGCAGCAGTATAAAACTCAGCTTTCTCATGAGGTGAATCCGTCCGGAGGAGAGGGGTTGATCTTCTTTTAAAGTTAATACAAAACGGGCTTCGGAAGGGGCAGGTTGCCCCGGTTTGTTCTGTTTTTCTCTTTTGAATTAACAAAACCCACAGGAACTCATGAAGAAAAAAGGTTATTTTTAAGCACAATTTGGAACTATGAAGTACAGTTGGTTATTGGGATTGTTGTTCCCCATTTTCTCCCTGGCACAGGATTGCAAACTGACAAAGGAAACCGATCCCTTTACTAAGGAAACGAAACTATCGACCGGCTTCATGTTTTTCAGCGGGGCTTCGCTTACCATCGATGCAGACAGTAAGGAAGTGGATCTCTTGTTTTCGCTGGAAGGGGCCAACAAATGCCTGGATAATAATTCCACCGCGGTGGTCCATTTTGAAGGGACCAAAGTGAAGATGAACCTTCGTAATGCGGGGACCATGAACTGTGAAGGACTTTTCCATTTTATATATAAGAATTCTGCCACTACCACCACCCAGTTGCAAAAGCTGACCACCCAGCGCATCAGCCAGATCGTATTTACCGATACCAATAAGAAAGAAACGACTGTGATCCTGACGGGTAAGGATCAGGAATTACTGATTGCATTGGGTACCTGCCTGGTAACGGAGGCAAAAACCCTGATCCGGTAATTTTTATACTACAAGCTCAGGAATAAACACTTAGCCTAAAAAAGTAAAACTGGTAAACTGCGGAATTATTCGCCGTTGTCGTGCGTATTATTTCAAAGGGTGAAT
>CALRQQ020000349.1:0-4364 GCA_943370345.1 Chitinophaga pinensis | reverse complement strand
GTTGTGTTCACTTTCTTTTACCTGGCCGCATTGGACAACTCCACCGCAAGGGTCAATTATAAACAAATGCTTCGTTTCTCATTAGGAGTGGCATTCACGCTGGCCTTTATTAATTTATTAATCAATAGCCTGATATGAACCTGGCATCTTACAGAAAAAAATCACCCTGGATCCTGCACTTCAATGCAGGAGGCTGCAACGGATGTGATATTGAGATCCTGGCCTGCCTAGGTCCCAAGTATGACATTGAACGTTTCGGGATGATCAATACGGGTAATCCCAAGCAATCGGACATCTTACTGATCACAGGACCGGTGACCAAACGCACCCGCGAACGCCTCGTGGAGATCTATGCACAGATGCCCGAACCCAAAGTGGTGATCAGTTGCGGCGCTTGTGCAAGTACAGGTGGCGTATTCCGCGGTATGTACAATTGTGAAGGTGGCGTGGATCAGTTCATCCCCGTGGATGTATATGTATGCGGCTGTGGTACCCGACCGGAACAGATCATTGATGGCGTGGTACAGGCACTGGCCATACTGGAAAAGAAAACAAAGGCACTGGAAGCATCTGTCAGGCTGAAAAAAGAAGCCTGGGAAGAAGAGGGCCAGCTCAACCGCCGGGGCATTGCCGGTGAGATCAAACCATTATTGTCATGAAAAAGATTGAAACCACATTAGCAGACCTGCGCCGGGATATCAGCACATTTTACAAACCGGACTTACATCACTTCATGGTGATGAATGCCGTAGAAACCGGGGAGCAAATGGAAGTACAATGGTTCTTTGTGGACTATGCGCATCCCTGCGAAACCACCTGTTTTTATGCGATGATCGGCCGGAATGAAGTTGTACCCAGTATCAAAGACATCGTCGTATCCGCCTGGGTAGCCGAAGCGGAACTGGTGGACCTGATGAATATACAGGTAGAAAATACGGCGAAAGGGTTTGTACTGGAACCCGATTTTGAAAGCGGACCATTATTAAAGAAAAAATGATATGGGAAGGCAATACGAAATACCGGTTGGTGCGCAGCATATCTCCCTGTTAGAGCCGCTGCATTTTAAGTTCACCACGGAAAATGAAAAGATCATTGCTACGGATGCGAATGTTTACTATGTACATCGTGGGATCGAACAGGCCTGTGTGAGCAAATTCAAATTCCGCCAGGTGAGTTTTGTGGTGGGACGGGTCTGCGGACTCTGTTCCATTTCGCATACCACGGCCTATTCTCAGGTGGCCGAGAAATTATTGAAGATCGAGATTCCTAAGCGGGCCAAATACCTGCGGATGCTGGTGATTGAACTGGACCGGATCCATTCACACCTCCTTTGTCTGAGTCACGTTGCAGAGAACTCCGGTTTTGAAGCGCTGTTCATGAAGACCATGCAATACCGTGAGTTTTCCATGGAATTGCTCGAAGCGGTATGTGGTAACCGGATCCAATATGATTTTTCCATAGTGGGTGGAGTGGCCCGTGACCTGAAACCGGAGATCGGTCAGCTGATCCTGCAACGCCTGAAAACATTTATGCCGCAATTGGAAGAGCTGGTTCATATCTATGAAAGCAACTGGACCCTGTCTTTAAAAAATAAAGGAGTAGGGGTGCTGACCAAAGAACAGGCCATGCAACTGAATGTGGTCGGTCCTTTTGCCCGTGCAGCCGGATTAGCAGTAGATGTGCGCAATGAAACCGAAGACCTCCTGCCCTGGAAGGAAGTGGGTTTTGAAATGATCACCGACACAGCGGGTGATGTGCATGCGCGGAATATGATCCGTTTGCGGGAAGTCTATGTGTCCATCCGGATCATTCAGAACATCATCAATGGCCTGCCTGAAGGTGATCTGGTAACGGAGACCAAGGCCTTCCCGGACGGAGAAGCCACGGTGCGGCTGGAAGCTCCGCGGGGTGAATTGTTCTATTATGCCAAGGGCAATAAGACACAGATCCTCGAACGACTAAAAATTAAAGCACCGACTTTTTCCAATGTGGCAGGCATGGTTAAAGCCTTTGAAGGAAATGAATATGGTTCCGCCCCGGCGATCATTGCGTCGTATGATCCGTGTTTGTCGTGTACGGCGAGATAGAGAGGCTAGAAGCAAGAAGCTAGAAGCGAGAAGGGAATACACCTCCTCTGCGGTTAAAATATATGTTATGAAAACATTTTTCAATGCACTGGGTAATGTCTTTAAGAAACCAGTCACTATCAAGTATCCGTTCGAACAAACCTACAAGCCCGATGATTATCGCGGGCTGATCGGATTTGAAGAAAGTCTTTGTATCTGGTGCCGTCGTTGTGAGGCGGCCTGTCCTCCCGGTGCGATCGTTTTTTCGCAGGATATGGAAGGGAAGCAGACCTACCATTACAACCGGGCGGTTTGTATCTATTGCCATGAATGTGTGCGGTCCTGTCCGAAAGAAGGCGCGATATTCCAGACGGCCGAGCCGGCTCATTGTGCATTGAAGGAAGAGAATATAAATAATGGCTGGAATAAGCTGTTTGATGAAGCCATAGAAAGCCGCGAATTGTATGCGGCCGAGAAGAAAAGGAAAACGGCGGAGAAAGCGGCTGCTGATAAAGCTGCGGCGGCTGCTAAAAAAGCAGCCGAAGACAACGCACCCCCATCTTCTTTGGAAGAGAAATAATTTCACTATGCATGAACTGTCCATAGCCCATTCTATTTTGTCCATAGCCGAGCGGTCTTTTCCGGCCGGCAGCACAGGAATAATAACAGGCGTGAATATCCAGGCAGGGGAACTCAGTGGAATTGAGACTGAAGCCCTGGTATTTGCCTTTTCAGCGATCCGTACGGGTACTGTACTGGAAGCAGCTGAATTGAATATCGAACTGCTGCCCGGGGAGGCCCAATGTTCGGATTGTGATACTGTTTTTCCCCTCCATTCCTTTGGAACGGCCTGTCCGCACTGCCAGGGGTATCTGTTAAATATCCGACGGGGTAAGGAACTTAAAGTATTGAGCCTTACGGTTGAAGAGCCCGATCCCCGCCCCGCCGGCTGATAACAATCATACTCCTTCATGACCTGTCCATTGATTTTCCGTCCGGTATTTTTGGAGATTTGATTAGGCCCCAGCGCCTAACAAATGTTCATTCGACAAACTGCTTAAATCCCTGATCATGGAACAAAACAACGGCAGCCCCAACGCGGTGAAGGAACGGAAAGTGAAGGGGAAAGTGGAAATAGATATCCAGCGTTGCAAAGGATGCGAACTCTGCACCACCGCCTGTAAAGAGCATGCACTTACTTTATCGGACACGATCAACATCAAAGGTTACCCTTACATCCTCGCCAATAATGACGTGTGTACCGGTTGTGTCAATTGTGCCTTGGTTTGTCCCGATGCCGTGATCACCGTCTACCGCACCCATCCCAAAAAGAAAGCGGTGGATATAACGCCAACGGATATACGCGAACAACTCCAAACCATTCTCAGTACACCTAAATAACGGATATGACTGCTTATAAACTCATGAAGGGAAATGAAGCCATGGCCGAAGCGGCGATCCTCGCCGGTTGTGATGCCTACTTCGGTTATCCCATCACACCCCAGTCGGAAGTGCTGGAATACCTGGCCCGCGAAATGCCCAAACACAACCGCATTGTGATGCAGGCAGAAAGTGAAGTAGCTTCCATCAATATGGTCTATGGAGCAGCCGGTGCAGGATTTCGTACCATGACCAGTTCTTCTTCTCCCGGCATCAGCCTGATGCAGGAAGGGATCTCCTATATCGCCGGGGCTGAACTGCCCTGTCTGATCGTGAATGTGAACAGGGCTGGTCCTGGTTTAGGCACCATACAACCCGGACAAGGCGATTATTTCCAATCCACCAAAGGAGGAGGACATGGCGATTACCGTATGATCGTTTTAGCCCCTGCTTCTGTTCAGGAAATGGCCGACTTTGTTTACTTAGGATTTGACCTGGCGGATAAATACCGCAATCCGGTACTCATGTTATCCGATGGGGCCATTGGCCAGATGATGGAGAAAGTACAGTTCAAACCCTATGAGCGGCCAGTGGTCGATAAATCTGGCTGGGCTACTACGGGTAAACCGAAAACACGTTCCCGTAATTATATCACGTCTCTGCATATTCTTCCCGAGAAAATGGAGGAACATAACCGGCATCTCGAAGAAAAATTCAAAGCCATTCGGGAAAATGAAGTACGCTTTGAAGAGATCAATACTAAAGATGCGGATTACCTGTTTGTGGCTTACGGACTCAGTGCCCGCATTTGTCAGAAAGCCATGGACATCGCCCGGCAAAAGGGCATTAAGATCGGACTGTTCCGTCCTATCACTCTTTATCCCTATCCATATCAGCGTTTGAATGAATTAGCTTCCA
>CALRQQ020000348.1:0-4372 GCA_943370345.1 Chitinophaga pinensis | reverse complement strand
CGGTAAAGCATCGTACGAAGTCAAAATCAATGCCAGAATTTTTTTATGCTTGATCTGATTCAACATTTCAAAGGATACTTTATCGGATTTTTTTTAGTTGTCTGTATTAAAACGGTATTTAAAATACCGAAGTATAAAGCGATACGTCGATTATTGATGTTTAAGAGTAAACCTAAACAGGCCTGCGTATTTCTTTTATTTTGTCAATGAAAATTGACCTTTGTCAGTAATGAATATGATGCAGGTTGTAGTATATTGTAAGTGTCTGTGGCGTTGACACTACACGATCGTAGTGGATTCAATTACACACATCACTCAGCATTCACTATCGCCCGATCCCCTAACTTTACTTCATGATCGAATTAGGTATAATGTCATTCGCCGATATGCTGCCCGATGCGCCGGGTACAAGCGGCGTGCGGGCGCAGCAGCGTCTTAAGGATTTGATGGAAGAGATTAAACTGGCTGATGAGCTCGGACTTGATGTATTCGGGATCGGGGAACATCACCGTCCGGATTATGCTGTCTCTTCTCCGGCCACGATCCTCGCCGCAGCGGCCGTACTCACCAGGCAGATCCGGTTAAGCAGTGCCGTTACGGTACTCAGTTCAGATGATCCGGTGAGGGTGTATCAGCAGTTTGCTTCGGTTGACCTGTTGTCCTCCGGAAGGGCCGAGATCATGGCCGGACGAGGTTCATTTATCGAATCATTTCCCTTATTTGGCTATGACCTGCGTGACTATGATGCGTTGTTCACTGAGAAGCTGGAGCTGTTACTCCGGTTATGTAAAGGCGGACGGGTCAGCTGGACGGGGCAGCATCGGCCTTCTCTGGATGATCAGGGCGTATACCCGCAGGCGGTTCAGGTGCCATTGCCGGTTTGGGTCGCCGTCGGTGGTACCCCGGCGTCTGCTGTAAGAGCGGCCACGCTTGGATTGCCGTTGGTGCTGGCGATCATAGGAGGTATGCCTGAACAGTTTGTTCCCTTTATCAACTTATATAAGAACACAGCCCTGAAACAGGGCACAACGCCGGAGTCGATCCGGCTGGCGGTCAATAACCATGTGTTCATCGCGGAAGACGCACAGGATGCGGCAGATTCGTTCTATCCATATTATGCCGAAATGATGAACCGGGTTGGCCGGGAAAGAGGCTGGCCTCCGCTTAACCGTCAGCAATACGAAGGCCTGCGTTCCCCGCGCGGGGCCCTGATGGTGGGCAGTGTGCAACAGGTGATCGATAAGATCCTGTATGAACATGAACTTTTTGGCTTCACCCGTTTCCTGGCCCAGGCCAGTATCGGTACGGTGCCGCATAAAGGGATTATGAAATCAATTGAGTTGTTCGGGACGAAAGTGGCACCGGTGGTGAGGAAGTCATTAGTTAGCAGTTTGTAACCGGCCTCGAAAAAAAAAACCTCCAACACATAAAAGCGTTGGAGGTTGCAGTAGCCTCGCCTAGAATCGAACTAGGATCTGGAGCTTCGGAAACTCTTATACTATCCATTGTACTACGAGGCCGGAGAAGGACTTACTTGATCAGTCCCGGTGCATTGGTCGCGAATACCTTCACGGCAATGGCGAGCAAAATTACGCCAAAAAACTTTCTCACCGCCATTAATCCGGCTTTTCCGAGCACTTTTTCAATCATATTTAAAGAACGGAGCACCAGATAGATCACGATCAGGTTGGCCAGAATGGCGAGCAGGATCATATATTCGTTTCTGTCAGACCGTTCGAAAGTGGCCTTGAGTGACATGATCGTGGTCAGCGTACCACTCCCAGCGATCAGGGGAAAGGCAATTGGTACAACCGTTCCGCTGGGTGCCCCCTGCTCCGGTTTGAAAAATTCAATGCCCAGGATCATTTCCAGTCCCAGGATAAAGATCACGATCGAACCGGCTACGGCAAAGGACCTGATATCCACACCCAGTAAATTCAGAAAGGGCTTGCCAACAAAGAAGAACAGGACCATCAGTGCGCCGGATATCAGGGTAACCCGGATCGCATTGATCGCCCCGGTCTTTTGTTTGATCGAAATAAGCATAGGGATGGATCCCAGTATATCGATCACCGCAAAAAGGGTGAAGGTTAGGGTCAGGAATTCCTGAAGACTGAATTGCATGTGGGTGGTTTTTGCAAAAGTACTTTATTCAGCAGGTTTATTGGCGGCGTCCTTATCCCGGATTGTTTCCAGGCAGGAGCGGCATAAACAATCCCGGTATTCCTGCCCGATCTGATATTGAACGTCCGGGGGTAACAGGATGCCATAACACTGACACTGCAGAATAGTCCCTTCTTTACATTCAAAACCTGTCCCGCAACGGGGACAGGTCTTATATTCGTGTTTGATCGTTTGTTCGCTCATCAGAAAGTATACCGGAAGCCGGCATAGGCGTTGAAACGGGCCGTATTAAAACCGGAGATCTCTGTATACCGGCTGTTGGTGATATTGCGGAGGTCCGCGAAAACGTTGAACCGGTTCTTATTGAATCCATATTCCGCATACAGATTCCACAGCACATAAGCATCCAGCGTGACAGCGACGGTTCGGAAACTGTTATTGTCGAAGTAGGCATCCTTTCTTTTTCCGTTCCACTGCAGGTTGCTGTTCAGCAATAAGCGTTTTCCGATCTTCGTGCTTCCCTGGATACCGGCAGATGAGCGGGGACGGCGCAACAGGTTGTTGTAACTGGTATCCTTGCCATTGGTCACCGTGCTGATCTTTCCATCCACCCAGGTATACCAGGCCCGGAGGCTGCTGCGGGCATTGATCTGCCACTGACCTTCCAGTTCAATGCCATGATCGCGCTGCCGGTCCTGGTTGATATACTGCGACTGAAATGTACTGGCATTATAATAGAAGAACATGATATCCTTCACCCGGCGGTTGAAGCCGGTTGCCCTTGCCGTCCATTTTTTACCGGCGTATAACTGAATACCGGTTTCAAACGTGATCGCTGATTCCGGCTGCAGTTCCGCATTGCCATATTCAGAGAATAACTGATACAGGGAAGGCGTCCGATAGGCTGAAGAAAGATTTGCGTAGAGCTTTATTTTTTGCTTCAATAAGAATGAGGGGTTCAGTGAAAAAACAGGGAAGGGGCCGTACTCGGAATGGAGGTTGAGCCGGCTGCCTGCTTCGAGATTGAAGCCGGAAGGACTGTTCCAGTTTACTGCAGCATACACAGCACCCTGTTGCTGATGAAGACTGTCTTTCCCGTATACCGTACCATACGGACCAAAAAAGCCAACGGAATTATATTCCTGATCAGATACAGCGCTACGGTATTCAACCCCGCCGGTAAACGTGAGGGCCTGATTTTTTTTCATCACCCAGAACAGATCGGCAAAATGTTCGTTGCCTTTATAACGGCCTTCTGCCCAGGTGTCATATCCATTCCGGCTTTTCACGGAATCATCCGTATAGCGGCGGTTCACCTGATTGAAATTATATAAAAGGGTCAGACTATGTTGCTTCCATTTATATTCACTACGCAGTCCGGTCTGGAAACTTTGCTGCCGGTAGGTATAGTCCAGTTCATCGGTAAACGCTCCCTGGTCGATCGATCCGTCGATATGACTATAACGGATGAACGGTTTAATGCTGAATCCCTTTGCCGGGCTGAATCCGAGCCCAGCCTGGAAATTATGCTGTGTATATCCATCGCGGTCTGTCTGCGGAAAATTGCCAGGATCCACTGTTTCATTCATGCCCCGGCTTTTCACAAAGGAATAACTGCTGTTGTACTGAATCTTTTTGGCCCCGCCATTCACCCCTGCCTGCGCCCGCCAGGTATCAAAACTGCCATAGCTCACGCCGGTCTGAGTGTTATTGGTGGTCTTATGACCAACAACCTGCTGGCTCCCCTTGGTAATAATATTGATCACCCCGTTGATCGCATCACTTCCGTATAGCGTCGACTGACTGCCTTTGAGGATCTCGATCCGTTCGATCTGGGAGAGGGAAAGGTTGCGGATATCAAAATTGCCACCAATGCCGGAAGGATCATACACCGGAATACCGTCAATGGTGATCAGTGTGTGGGCCACATAACCACCCCGCAGGTACACACTCTTGTCTTTACCAATGTTGCTGTTCGCGCCGGCAATGGAAATGCCGGCCTGTTCACTCAATACCTGCGAAAGGTCCTTGCTGCCGCTTTGTTCCAGCTGGGCACGGGAAATCACCGTGATCACTTTGCCGCTCAGTGATGTTTTGTTGGAATACCTGTTGGCCGTAACGACCGCTTCATCCAGCAGGGTCGTATCCTGCTGGGCCAATAGCTGATTGCTGAACATGACAGCAGCCAGCACAAAAAAATGTCTTTTCATTTTACAATGAATTTTGTGTGACTGCTTCCGAAAATAAA
>CALRQQ020000347.1:0-4376 GCA_943370345.1 Chitinophaga pinensis | reverse complement strand
TACGTAAAACAAGTAGCTATGTGTTTATTTTGATAACTCTTCTAAGGAGGGGCTGTTGACCTGCCTTTGCCAACGGGCTGGCAGCTAACAGCGAACACCTATTTTATAAACCGCTCATACGCCCTCTTCCCATAATACTCGTACCCCTTGCTCTCTCTTCTGGTACCAAAAAAAACGGAATGTATGAACCCATTCAGTTCCACCTGTTGGGTATGGTAAATGCCGCGGTCAGGATTTTGTTTAAAGAGGAACTGCACACTCCCCGTATGCGCTGTATACCGCAGGATGCTGTCATTCATGGATTTTCTGAATATAAAATTTCCGGACAAATGTGACATCAGCTGATGACTTCGGAACCATGTGCCACCACTGTCAGACACCACTCTTTTACCCCTATAAAGAGCCACGCTGTCATTATAAGCAAATACGGTAAGCCGGCTTTTTCTATCATTCGTCAGCCACTTTATAAATTGTATCAATTGGCTCCCGTCATACCCATAATCACTGTCAATAAAGCTGATCCGGCGGATATAAAAGGGTAATTGTTCAACCGATGCCATATACCCGAAAATAAAACTGCCACCACCACTATGTCCGTTCAGGTGCACATTTACTTTTCGGTGGTGAAACAGGGAACGCAGGGTATCCACGATATGCGGGATAATCGTTTTGTAATCCGCATGAGCCTGCTTCCAGGCCGGCCAGCTTTTCAGGTCATTTTCCAGGTAGGCCACCACATAATTTTTACCCGGGCTTTGGTGCCGGATAAAGGCTGTTTGCGCCCGGATATGCTGAATATCATAGTGCCAGTCGTCCCCGGGAGCAGGTTTCTTTCCCATCGTCCATGCAGTACTGTTACCGTTAGGAAGGGCATACAGGATCAGCTCCACCGGACCCGTAAGGTGGAGTCGTTTGGGCCGGTCGAGGGTGACCTTTACACCGGGGTTTATCCGAAAAGAGTCTGTTTGCTGGCTTTTAACAAGCTGGGGATAAGCCAGCAATAAAAGGCATAGTCTGATAATTATCAGTCGCATAGCTGATTAAAGGTAGGCAAAACCATGAGTCTTGATCCAATCGTAGTTTTCCTATCAAAAAAACCGGCCGGGTTCTTGCATGATATAAAAAGGTAGTCTACTTTTGTAGTACCCCACTTAATTCGTTATCCTAAACGATTGACTTGTCCAGTCCCCTGAAAACCTGGTAGTATTTCTATTTGAAAACTTTAAAAAATCAGGTTATGAAGAAAATTAAACTCTTAATGAAGAATGAAGACGTGCAGGCACGTTTAGTTATCGGTGGTTTCATCGTTACTTTCGCGCTGCTGGCTGTTTTCTTTATGAACAGTTAATAACGTCTGCAGACTCTTGTAACGTTTTTAAGAGACAGGCAAAGGGCTCCTCAACCTGAGGAGTAGCTATATCTTTTGCCTGACTCTTTCTACAACCTCCCCCGCTTCTATCTTTTTCATGCAGTTGAAATGCCCTAAGGGACATTTGTCGTAGCCTATTTTCGAACAGGGACGGCACCATACTCTCGTTTGCATGGTCAGGGCCTTCATTGAAAAATCCCCGTAATAAGGCGTCATGCCAAAAGCAGGCACCGTATTGCCCCAAAGGGAAATGATCACTTTTTTATAAGCCGCCGCGATATGCATCAGCCCGGTGTCATTCGTGACCACCAACTTGGCCTTGCGTACTAAGTCTGCACTTTCATTGAGTTTGAATTTTCCGCAGGCATTGTAGATCTTGATATCATCGATGGCCGCAATGGTATTGCCATTGGCGGCATCTTCCGGTCCGCCTAATAAGATGATGGGATGATTTAATGCCGTACAGAATTCCTTCCACTTCTCCACGGGCCAGCGCTTGGTGCCATGGGCCGCCCCGATCACACAGGCCACATATCCGGCCGAATGGGAGGCCGGGATATCTTCCCTTTTGGTCTCATCTTCCGGACCAATAAAATAATCCAGTCCCTTCCCGTCATTCTTCACCCCAAAGGATTCCACCGTCTTCATGTACCGGTCAACAATATGTACATCGGGCAGGGTATTGATCTTAAAGGCCGTGAGTAAATACTTCTGAATATTCAGCTTATAAAACGAGAAGGAATTTTTCTTCAATGCTTTCTTGATGCGTAAGGTCTTGCTGTTGTGGTGCAGGTCGATGATATAGTCATAGTCCTCTGTCTTCAGTTCCTCGATCATCAGTTCCCAGCTATGAGCCAACTGGTGTACTTTATCAATATAAGGATTGTGCTGTACCACGCTGTGAAAACGGTCGCGGGTGAGGAAATGCACTTCCGCCTCCGGCACCTGTTGTTTGAGACAACGGATCACGGGGGTGGTGAGTACGATATCGCCAATAGAAGAAAGCCGTATGATGAGAAATTTTGCCACGATCTATCAGGGGAGCATCTCCTCCGGTTCGGTATAGTTTAAGTCTTTATGAAATGTTTCTTCAGTAAAATAAGCCGCTACCAGGGTAACCGCCATTACCAGGCTTCCCGTTATTATCGCACTGTTGATCAGCGTCCAGCCCAGCTGCATCTGGAATACATCCAGGAACAGCATATTGATCAGCGGAAGCGCTCCCCGCACCATATTGGGAATGGTAGTAGCCGCGGTAGCACGCAGATTGGTGCCAAACTGTTCAGCTCCCATTGTTACAAAAATTGCCCAGAAACCGGTACTGAAACCCAGCATGGCGCAGGCGATGTACATGGTGGTATCGGATTGAATGGCTCCGCTGAAAAAGAAGATCCCGGATAAAAGGGTGAACCCATAGAACAGGTACAATGCTTTTTTGCGGCTTTGGAAATACTGACTGACCAGTCCGACAAGAATATCCCCGACCGCAATAGCCGCATAGGCATACATAATGGATCGGCCGGATTCAATATGATTCTCGCCGTAAAATTCAGTGGCAAACCGGTTACTCAGGTTGACCAGGATCCCGATCACAAACCAGGTAGGCAATCCGATCAGGATGGCCAGTACATATTTTCTGAATCGTTTTGCATCATTGAAGAACATAAAGAGATTGCCACGCACCACCCCTTTTTGTTTTACTTCTTTGAACATACCACTCTCCGCTACGGAGATACGAAGGATCAGCAGGATCAGTCCGAGTCCGCCACCGATCTTATAACAAAGCCGCCAATCCAGTGAAAATTTATAGGTAAAATAAGCCGCAACGGCACCAAACAAACCGATACCGGCCACCAGTGAAGTACCCACCCCTCTTTTATTTTTGGGCAATAGTTCACTCACCAATGTTATACCCGCGCCCAGTTCCCCGGCCAGACCGATACCGGCCACAAAACGGGCATAGGAATATTGTTCCACCGTTTCTACAAATCCCGTGATAAAGTTGGCAATCGAATACAGGAGAATGGATCCAAACAATACACTTAATCTTCCTTTTTTATCGCCCATTACGCCCCAGATGATACCCCCGATGAGTAACCCCCACATCTGCCAGTTGATGACCCTGGTACTGGCCATCATGACTTCCTTCTTAACCGTAAGATCCACCCCGAGTCCTGAGAGACTCGGCTCGCGAACAATGGTAAATAGCAGCAGGTCGTAGATATCTACGAAATACCCCAGGGCGGCCACTATCACCGCAATGTTGAGGAGTCCTGCCGGTTTGCTTGGCTTCATATGAGACGTTAGTTTGTTTCAGTGGGCTTGTCGCTTCCGCCATCCTTTGGCTTAGGCTTTTTCAGCATCTGTATCAATACCGGGGCCGTAGTCACCGCCACAATACCCAGTACAATGATCTCCAGGTGTTCTTTCAGGTCGAAATTAAACCAGTCCATGATCCATTTCTGCAGG
The DNA here is from genome assembly GCA_943370345.1 of Chitinophaga pinensis. Lineage (GTDB taxonomy): Bacteria > Bacteroidota > Bacteroidia > Chitinophagales > Chitinophagaceae > JJ008. Next base: position 538 of record CALRQQ020000347.1, on the reverse strand, counting down.
TAGAACCCGCCAAAGATCATGGTGAATACCCAGGCGATACAGCCCACCACATTGAAAAAATGGAATTTCTTCCGGTCCATCTCCACGATACCCGCCACAATGGGGGCAAAGGTCCGGATGATGGGGAGGAAACGGGCACCTATAACCGCTAATCCACCGTGCTTCTCATAAAAATCATGGGCCTGGTGCAGGTATTTTTTCTTGAATAAAAAGCGGTCCTTCCAGTGATACATTGTGGGACCCACTTTCCGTCCGGTCCAGTACCCCACCATATTGCCGAGGATACCGGCCACAGAGATCAGTCCGACCAATACAAATAGATCGATGATCGGCGGATAATTGAACGGAATCCCAAAGAGTTTGAGGAACTGGTAACCTAAGCCCGGCCCCACTTCACCGGCAGCGGTCTTGATCTGGTGGGCAAAGATCCCGGTCACGAATAAGAGTGAATCGCCGGGTAAGAAGAACCCGACAAAGAGCCCTGTTTCAGCAAATACCACAAAGAGCAATAACCAGAGCCCGCCATTCTCTACGTACC
>CALRQQ020000346.1:0-4394 GCA_943370345.1 Chitinophaga pinensis | reverse complement strand
GCATGTATTTGGTGTGGATGCCAATGGCCGTCCGGTTGACTATTATGTAGAAGGCCAGGATTATTTCCATGGTTTATACAACAACAGGGCGATGGATTTCTTTGTATATGACCTGACGTTCATCAAGCTCCGTGAAGTGTCTGTCGGTTACAATTTACCGGTAAGCAAAATTAAATTCCTGAATTGGGCCACTAAAGCCACCCTTTCTCTGACTGCCCGTAACCCGGTGCTGATCTATGCGAAGACGAATGATTTCGATCCTTCTGAGATCAGTGACGTGAGTGGTGAAAGAGGTAACATGCCTGGTACAAGAGGCTTTGGCTTCAACCTGAAACTCGGATTCTAATTTGACTAACGTATTAAAAACCTAACATGATTAATATGAAAAAGATAAGCATTCAGCGTTTGGTGGTGCTTCCTCTTGCACTGGGGTTGTTCTTTACCAGTTGTAAGCGGTATTCCTCCGACTTCGGGGACACCAACGTTAACCCCGGCGTAACCGGCAGCCCGATCCTTGCAGCCCTGCTCACCAATGTGGAAGCTGGTCTGGCCGGATATGGCACCAATACACGTGCGGCACTTTATTGCCAGTACATGTCTGAAACACAGTATACGGATGTATCCCTGTACTCACTGCCCCAGCTCAATTTTGAGGGCGAGTATTCAGGAGCACTGTATGATCTGCAGAATATCATAAAGACCAACACCAGCAATAATATGACCCAGCTGGCCCGTATCCTGAAAGCCTATATTTATGCACAGATAACGGACCGTTGGGGTGATGTTCCTTATTCTCAGGCACTCCAGGGAAACAGTACACCTGCTTTTGATAAGCAGGCGGATATTTACCCTGCCCTGATCCAGGAGCTGACCCAGGCTTCTGCTGCTTTCAATACTTCGTCTGCAATCACCGGTGATATTGTCTATGGTGGTAGTACGGCCAAGTGGAGAAAGTTTGCGACTTCCCTGCGTATGCGTCTGGCCCTGCAGCTGACGAAGAAATTCCCTGCTGCCGGTGGTTATGCTGCCCAGCAGTTTGCTGCTGCCCTGAACGATGCAGGTGGTTATATCGCTGATAATTCAGACAATTGTGTAGTGGATTTCCCCGGTGGTAACTTCAAGTCTTCCTGGTTTAGTCTCTACGATGGTCGTAAAGACTTCGGTGAAAGTAATACCATGACCGGCCTGATGTCATCATTAGGTGATGGTCGTCAGGTAGCCTATGGCGGTCTGACTGAAGATCAGAGTGTAAGTAACCCGAACTGGAATGCAACTTCCAGTCTGGGTGTACCTTATGGTCGTCTGCGTAGCTACGTAGACCCATGGACACAGGCTAACCCCGGTTGGGCCCGTGTACTCCGTGGTGATTACCGTACTGAAGGTGGTGTGGTTGTTCTGATGTCTGCCGCAGAGATCTTCCTGGCCCGCGCTGAAGCCGCTGACCGTGGATGGACTTCTGAGAACATGACAGCACTTTACCAGGCTGGTATCAATGCTTCTTTTGCACAATGGGGACTTGCAGCACCTGCAGCTACCTATTTCTCGCAATCAAGTGTGGCATTGAGTAGTCCTGCCGGTACAGCTGCCAATATCCAGAAACTGGCCATTCAGCAATACGTGGCCGGATATCCTGATGGTATGCGTGGATGGAATATCTGGAGAAGAACAGGTTTCCCTGTGCTGACTCCTGCTGTTGACGCAACCAACAGTTCCAAGCAAATCCCCCGCCGTTATACCTATGGTCAAACGTCATATGGTTCCAACACTGCCGCTGTAACTGCAGCAGCAGGCCTGTTGCCCGGTGGTGATACCCAGGATTCTAAAATCTGGTGGGATCAGTAAAAAAACTAGTTAATCTAAAAAACTAACACAATGCAAAAGAAATATTCTTTGTTTTTTCTGCTCTTCACCGTGGTTGCCTTTACTTCCTGTATCAAAAAGGAAGTAACACCCCTGGGTGATGAAGGAAAAACATTCGTAAAAATTGTTGGTGGTGGCAGTCCTGCTGAAGTCAACAAGAACCCGATCGACTTCGTAGCTACCCCGCAGCGTTTATTGGTTTGTGATATCCGTAAGGATGCGGCCAATAATGCAGCGCTGAACACCGTAACCACCGTAGTGGTAAAGGACGACACCGCAGCAGTAAGAGCGGCTAATCCGAACTACATCAACATGCCTACTTCCTGGTATACCCTGGAGTCTGAAGCTCCCCGTGTTGGCGGAATGGGCGGTACTTACACCTTCCAGTTCAAGAGTGGTGAGTTTGCCAAGCAGATCTATATTACCATTCCTAACGCAACAGTTCTTGATCCCAGTTCTTTATATGCGATCGGATTCACCATCACTTCTGTAAGTGCGGATGGTTCCATCTCTGTAAACAAATCACTGGTGGTTGAGATCGGTGCCAAGAACGAGTGGGATGGTTCATATGCAGTAACAGGTCCTGTTACCGATATCATCACTCCGAACCTGATCCAGTGGACCAACCAGCCGGGTTACAGTGATCCCTGGTTAGATGCCAATCCTGGTGCCTGGGAAGCTCACCTGGTTACAACCGGTGCTTCACAGTGTATCGTAGTGGATAACACCATCTGGGGTTCCTGCGGTCATGCGTTGTACAATACAGCTACTTCAGGTAATACCGGTTATGGCTCATTTGGTCTGGTGATCAACTTTGATCCCGCCACTGGTGCTGTAGCAAGTGTGTGGAACTATTACGGAGACCCTACCAGGGCTGCAACCAATCTTGGTTCGCCTTCTGCCGGTTCAGGTGCGCCCAACTACGCTGCGTCTAATACACGTCGTGCAGTATTGGATCCTTCTGGTGTGAATGCCGTACAGGGTAACGGAGATATCCTGATCAAGTACCTGATGGTACAACCAAACTCAGGTGCCCCCGGACCTGATTTCATCCGGACTACTTTCAATGAGAAATGGGCCTATCTCGGACCCCGTTAATCATCTGATAAATGGATAAAAAAGGGCTGTACGTTTTCGTACAGCCCTTTTTGTTTTATAAGGATTTGAACAGCTGATACCGCTTATTTGCGGTTGTCTTGTTACTTTTGCCCTAAATACCTGTTATGGAACAACCCGATCAGCCCAATACACTGAATATAGAAATATCAGAAGAAGTGGCCGAAGGCACGTATGCCAACCTCGCCATCATTACCCATTCCCATGCTGAGTTTGTTGTGGATTTTGTAAACGTGATGCCCGGTACTCCCAAAAGCAAAGTAAAATCCAGGATCATCCTCACCCCCCAACATGCCAAGCGGCTGATGAAAGCCCTCACAGAAAATATCCAGAAGTATGAATCTCTCAACGGCCCGATCAAGGATATCGAGGAGATACAATTGCCGATGACGTTCGGGGGACCGACGGCGCAAGCTTAGTTCGTAGATAGGAGTCGGTAGTTAGTAGTCAACAGCCCATTCTGAGGAAAGTTAGCAGTTAGCAGATAGTAGTTAAACAGCCTGTACTAACATCCTATTTCTTTAGATTGGAATTTTTCAACGGAATTTATCAGGGTTGTTGATCATGTAATTATTCAGTTTTCCGATTTCCTCGTTTAATAGGGAAAGTGATTTGTGTTCTCCCTCACTGATATACTTACAATCTAAACAGAAGTCAAGCCAGACCTGTGTTTCTGTATTTTCAGTTTCCGCATCATTCAGTTTGCTGATAAAATAATCTTTGTATCTTCTTCGGCGGTAGCCTTCAGCAATATTGGTACAAACTGACCTTGACGATCTTCTGATCTGGTCGGTTAGTGAATATCTCTCCTCGGGAGGAAATCGCTTGGTTAGCAAAAATATTTTCATAGCTAACTCATACCCTTTTTTGTAGGCCAGCAAATCCTTATAGTATCCCATTATATAATTTTATTTGTTTTTCAGTCATTTTACTTTTCCATTTTATTCATACTTTTCGCATATCACGCCGACTACCAACTACTAACTTCTAACTGCTATCTAGATAAGTCCTTCATACGCAAAACTGAAATACCCTTCCTCACTCACGATGATATGGTCCAGTACCGTTATGTCCAGAAAAGAGGCGGCTTCTTTGATCTTGAGGGTGAGTTGTTCGTCGGCACGGGAGGGGCGGAGGCTGCCGGAGGGATGATTGTGGCAGAGTACGAGGGAGACGGCGTCCTGTTCGAGGGCCTTACGGAGGATGATGCGGGGGTCGGCCACGGTACCGGTGATACCGCCTTCACTGACCACTTCCAGCTGTTTTATTTTATTGGCCCGGTTAAGGTAGAGAACGGCAAAGACCTCGTGCCGGAGATGGCTGAAACGGGCCTGGAGGAGGCTGGCTATGTCCTGACTGCTGCGGACCAGATCGCGGGGAAGGGGAGCCGCAGCCTGCTGCCGGCGGCCCAGTTCAAG
>CALRQQ020000345.1:0-4410 GCA_943370345.1 Chitinophaga pinensis | reverse complement strand
ATTGCCAATGGTGGCTGTGATATCGGCACTGTTATTCTTCAGGCTTTCACTCATGGCCTGTGCATTGCTGAGGGTTTTTGCCAGGGCTCCGTTCTGGTTATCGAGCAGACCGTTGAGCGCATGGCTGGCATTACTGAGGTTGGCCAGGGTTTGACGCAGGTAAGCTTTGTTCTCCATATTCAGCATTCCGTTCACCCCGCTCAGGGTTTCTTTCAATGAGTCAAGTACATCCCGGATCCGGGCCATGGTCGGATTCATCTGGGCTTTTACATCACCGAGGATACCCGTTTCAAGACGGGTGGCCAGTGTGTCGCCATCGCCCATCATTTCGGTAGAATTCCCTTTCTCAATAATGATATACGAAGATCCTACGATACTGGAGGAGATATAGGCTACAGAATTTTTGGGAATATTGATATCCCGGGTCAGACTGATGGTAACGACCACGGCACTTACATCCTTATCCCGTTCTTTTTTATCATACACATTACCAATAGGCAGACCGTTGATCTTGACCTCATTTGATTTTTCAAGTGTGCCAAGTTCTTTGAATACGGCATAGATCTTCTTGCTCCGGCTGAACACATCTTTTCCTTTCAGGAAATTAAAGCCCACGATCAGAATGACGAGGGCGATAATGGTTAATATACCAACTTTGGTTTCGTTACTGATTTTCATTCTGCTGCGATAAGGCTGATTAAAGCCATTCCGGGTGCCAAATTAGCTAATTATTTTTAAACGGCTCTGGGCTCAGAATCCTTTCGGGCCTTCTCCGGTCACTTCAGCCGGTTTTGCTCTTAACTCGAGCTTTTCCTTGTAGTTTTTTATGGCGGTAAAGATATTGGCCACAATTTCGACCTGTCCGCTTTCGCTGTTCATGTATTCTTCCTCTTCCTGATTGGATATAAAGCCGATCTCGATCAGGATACTGGGCATTCCGGTGGCCTGTAAGACCCAGATGCCTTTATCATTCCGTTGTTTTACGCCCCGGTTGACCCGTCCGGCAGCGGTGAATTCCTGTTGTACGAGGTCGGCCAGGTTCAGGCTTTTGCGGAAATAATTCTGTGCATAGATCAGCATCCTGGCTTTTTCCGATGGATCGGAGGGATCCGGCAGGGTTAGGGTAGACGTGGAATCGATCTCTCCGGTATATTCCGTGGTTTTATTGACCGATCGGATCTTATCATCATTCTTGTTCATGGCCCACACATAGGTCTCGGTACCCTTGGCCTTATTGGGCACCCACACGTTTTCGTACTCGTACTCGTAATAGGTTTTCTTATACGTTTTCTTTCCTTTCTTTACCAGTTTTGTATGGGGGATCTTATTGACCACCCGGCGGTCATACCAGCCACCCGGTCTGTGACCGGCAGAGTTACAATGTATCGCAATAAAGAGATCCCCGTTTGATTCGTTTGCCAGATCGGCCCTGTATTTAAGGGCAGCGTCTTTATTGGGTTTATTTCCGGGTAATACATCTGTGGTACGGGTAAAAATAAGTTTTACATCAGGCCAGGCTTTGGCTAAGGTGTCGCCCAGTTTCAGAGAGATCTGCAGTGACACTTGTGCTTCTGTGGATTTCATACCAGGCGCACCGGGGTCAAGTCCGCCATGTCCCGGGTCAATGATAATGGTTTGTATCGGTTTTTTACCCTTTTGTGCATTCAGTGCAGTGGTTCCCCAAAAGCAGGTAAGCAGGGTAAAGGCGATCCATATTTTTTTCATTCGGTTCCTGTTTAATGGGTGTTCAATGGGTGGCTATTCAACGGGCCTTGCTGCATTCCATTTCTTCAATCCGGCTAAGCATGGCCGATACATTCCGTGTATCATGACGGTTATTGCTTCCGTTATCGTTTTCATTGGTCTGTTGCTGTTTTTCCAGCCATGCAATATAGCTGAAAACGGCACGAATGATACATCCGGCCAGCTCTTTCTGACCTTCTTTACTGTTCAGATAATCTTCTTCTGAGCGGTTGGTGATATATCCCGTCTCAACCAGGATACTGGGCATGGCTGTGGCCTGTAAAACCCAGATGCCTACACCGCGTTGGCGTACATCACGGTCCACCCGTCCCACTTTGGCAAACTCATCCTGTACCAGTCCGGCCAGGGTAGCGCTCCGCTTAAAGAACTGTTTTGTCTTTAACAATGAAAGGGCAATGAATTCAGGGGAGTTTGGATCCACGTCCCCGTAATTGACCTTGTAATTATCTTCCATGAGCATGGGCGCATTTTCCCGCATGGCTACTTCCTTATCTTCATTTTTATGAGATCCCCATATATAGGTCTCGGTTCCCTTGGCCGGATTGGGTACGGTATACGTACGGTATTGAGGTACCGTTTTCGTCACTTTCTTTTTCTTTTTGCCTTTGCCCACATAACTGGTAACCGTCTTATGTCCGATGAGTTCTGACCGTTTAGACGCAACAGCCGCATTTACGTGAATACAGATAAACAGGTCGCCCTTATTTTCATTAGCGATCTCAGCCCGTCGGTGGATGGGCGTGATCTTTTCCGTGGGGCGTGACTCCACGATCCGTATCTCCGGAATTTCCTCATGGAATTTTTTGACCAGCTCTTTAGAAACAGCGAGACAGATCTCATCCTCATATGAATAGGCCCCCCTGGCCCCGTTATGTCCCCCATTGGTCATAATCCCATGTCCGGCATCCACAATGATGGTTTTGATGACTTTCTGTTTTTTGGGGGTCCCGGACGGTAAACCGCTTCTGAAGGAATAGAAACTGATACAAATGGATAGGAAAAAAAAGGCCAGAAAAATGCGTTTGATCATAGTTTTTCATTTAGCGTCCGTTGGACTATTCATCACAGGGTCGGCATAAGTTTCACAAATTGTTTAGGCCAATCAATAGGTAGCCGCGTGAGAATGAATTACATTTGCTCCCGCTGATGATGCCTCTATACAAATTTAGGTCAAAATACTTTTCTTACGGGATACTGACTGCTGTTATAATTTACTCACAAACGTGGATAACAGCGGCTGACAGTGTGCCGCATCATCATTTTGGGACTCCTTTAACAATCATTTCAGATACCACAAAACCTCCGGTTCGTCCTGAGCGTCCTGCAGCCGGTCGGGTTACTTCCGATTCGGGCAACCGCAACGCCGCGGATACCTCCCTTTCAAACGACGTGGATACCTTGCCGCTGAAAGGAACCGATACCGGGTTTGTTCAAAAGACGGATACTTTCAATCTGAAGTTGTCCAAGGACTCGCTCGAGGCACCGTTAAAATATACCGCCGAAGATTCCGTAGTGGTGATGATCAGGTCCAAGAAGATCTATCTCTACGGCAAGACCAAAACAGAATATACGGACATTGTTCTTACAGCACCCAAAGTGGAAATGGATCAGAACACCCAGGTGGTAACGGCCTATAACCGGAAAGACAGTACCGGTAAGATCCTCGATAACGCCAAATTCAAACAAGGGGAGAATGAGTTCAGCAGCGATACGATCCGGTATAATTTCAAAACACAGGTAGGACTTACCAAAAACACAATGATCCCGCAGGGGGAGATCCTGATGATCGGGGAAGTGGTCAAAAAAGTAAACGAGAACACTTCTTTTATCAAGAGGGCCCGGTTTACTACGTGTATGCTGGATGATCCGCATTTTGCATTTGTGACCCCAAAGATGAAAGTGATCAACCAGAAGCTGGCGATCTCAGGGCCGGCCCATCCGGAATTTGAAGGGGTGCCGGTTCCCATTTATCTGCCATTTGGTTTTTACCCGTTGAGCCAGGGTCGTCATTCCGGATTGTTGCGTCCCAATTTTATTACGGATGAGGTACGCGGCATCGGTATGCAGCACCTCGGGTATTATAAAGTGCTGAATGACTATTGGGATGCGGAAGTATCCGGTGATCTTTTCTCCTATGGGGAATGGGCGGCAGGATTGAAAATGACCTACCGGAAGATCTATAAATACAGTGGAGGATTTAACCTTACACTCCGTTCTTCCAAACAGAATTTTAAAGGGGATCCTGATTTTACGAGATCCAGGATCTTCAATGTTACCTGGAATCACAGCATGGACAGCCGCGCCCGTCCCGGGGTCAGTTTCTCTGCCAATGTAAATGCCGGGTCAACCAAGTTCAACCGGCTCGTCCCTGGAAATGTGTTGCTGAATTATCAGAACATCATGGGATCTTCGATCACGTTCAATAAATCATGGAAGAATAAACCTTTCAATCTTTCTATCAGCGCCACACACTCGCAGAATAATAACCTGGGAACCGTGAACCTGAATCTGCCGAATATGGCATTTACCGTAAGTACCCTTTATCCGTTTCAGAATAAAAACCGGGCGGGAACCGCCAAATGGTATGAGAACCTGGGTGTCGCTTACAATGGATCCTTCAGCAATTCGATCAATTTCAATGATACG
>CALRQQ020000344.1:0-4433 GCA_943370345.1 Chitinophaga pinensis | reverse complement strand
TATGGCATCGCTGTTTGAGAATGCTACTGAAGGGATCCTGCTGACCGATAAATCCGGCAGTATAGTATTGGTCAACCCGGCTGCGGAACGGATGTTTGGCTATGGGGCCGAAGAACTGATCAGTGAAAAAATTGAAAAACTTATTCCGATGCGGTTTCTTGACCGGCACGTGGGACAACGGGAAAGTTTTTATAAGCATCCCTCCAACCGGACCATGGGCTCGGGCCGGGATCTGTATGCCCGCCGGAAAGACGGCAGCGAATTCCCGGTGGAGGTAAGTCTCAGCCATTACAAACAGCGGGATGAAGACTTTGTTATCGGGTTTATTGTGGACATTACCGCCCGAAAGGAAATTGAAAAGAACCTGCTCCGCCAGAAAATGGAACTGGAGAAGATCAGTGATGATATCCGTAAACTGAATACCGACCTTGAAGGTAAAGTCGAGGAACGAACCATTATCCTCAAGGAAGCCCTGCAGAAACTGGAAGAATCGCAGCAGGAACTCAGTGAATCCTTAGATAAGGAACGACAGCTGAATGAGATCAAGAGCCGGTTTGTGTCCATGGCTTCTCATGAGTTCAGAACGCCCCTTAGTACGATCCTCTCTTCTGCCACCTTAGTATCTAAGTATCCATCCACCGAAGAATTTGACAAACGGGAAAAACATATCCGCCGGATCAAGGATTCCGTGAATCACATGAATGAACTGCTGGAGGATTTTCTTTCCCTGGGGAAACTGGAAGAAGGCAAAGTGGGGGTAACGGCCACCATTTTTTCCGTAAAGGATTTTGTGGAAGATGTGGTGGACGAAATGAAAGCTCATCTGAAGAACGGGCAGGAGATCTTGCTGGAATGTGCAGGTGACGGAAATTTTTTGACGGATAAACGCATGCTTAAGAATATCCTCCTGAATCTGATCTCCAATGCTATTAAATTTTCAGGAGAGGGGAAGAAAGTATGGCTCTCTACCAATACGCTCGACAAAGTGCTGCATATTTCGGTAAGGGATCAGGGATTGGGTATTCCGGAAGAAGACCAGCCGCATCTGTTCAGTACGTTTTTCCGGGCCAAAAATGTAAGCAATATCCAGGGGACCGGCCTGGGTCTTCCTATTGTTAAACGTTATGTGAACCTGTTGGGCGGCGATCTCCAGCTCAACAGTGAACTGGAAAAAGGAACAGAAGTGGCCATCCACCTGCCGGAGTATAAAGAACCGGATTAACTTTTTGCTGCTTTCCCTGTTATAAGTAGAAAACACACGATGAATCGACGTGCCGTTTTCGCAGTAGTGCTCGTGACCTTGCTGTTGGTTGTTTATTGTATCTGTGTACTAACAGGTTGGGGAATTCCTTTTGCCGAACTGTTTTTTATGCTGTCTCCTTTGCTGGTAACAGGAATGGTAGTAGCTGTTTTAAAGGGTCAGGATACAGCGGTTCCGGAGTTGAAAGAAGGTCAGGACTGGGGGTATTCGGACAAGGAGTTTTAATCCTATTGCGGGTGACAGATTACCGCCTCACCCGGGGAGGCAGGCAATTCCGGACTTATAAAGGGGATGCCCAGGTTCATGCCCCGGAGAATAAGCACGACCCCCATCAGGGTAACAAATACCGGTACCGCTTTACGCATCAGTTGCCGGGCTTCGGGTTTGATCATACTGCCGGCCATTCCTACTATCATCATCGCAGGCAGGGTGCCAGCCCCGAAGAAAGCCATAAAGCTTACACTTTCAGCAATTTCACTAAAAGAAAGGGTGGCAGCGATGGCCACATAGACCAACCCACAGGGCAGTAATCCATTGGCCAGTCCTAACCAAAGAAAACCCATCGCCCCTTTATTGTTTTTGAGGATCCGGCCGATCAGTCGTTGGATGCTGTTATAGAAGCGGTTGAAAAAGGTAAAGTGAACCGAGTTCTTTTGTACAAAGTACATTACGGCCAGTACCAATACCAGGATCCCTAATCCAATGGAGAACCAGCGCTGGTAGCCGCTGATATAGATCCGGCGACCGGCCAGACCAAATAACAGTCCGATCAGACTATACGTAATGATTCTTCCGGACTGATAGACGAGTAGTGAAAAAAACTGTTGTACCCGGGTAAGATGCCCGGTCGGAAGCGCCAGGCTCAGCGGACCGCACATTCCCACACAGTGCAGGCTGCCGGCTGCACCCAGGGTTAAACCTGATATCATAGCCGCCCATAACATGATTAGAGCTGCGAGAAGTTTTGTTCTGAGTAAAAGGATTTTTCCCCGTTATTCCATTTGATCTTCACCGTATACGAACCAGGTTGTATCGTGCCCGCAGGGATGGTCTGCTGTCCGTTACTGTCAGATCTCAGGGTTACCCGGGTGTCTTTTTTGGAATCGTACGCGCAATAGAAATACAATTCACCGGTCAGTGGTTTGTTTTTCATTTCTTCCGGAAATTGTAAGAGCAGGGCACCGTCCTTCTTTTCTATATTGACCGGTGCAGAAAGTGCATTCGCTGAATTATGCTCATCGATCACATTTTGATAGCGCAGTTCCTGTTTGTAATAGTCGGACTCTACCAGTTCATAATTGGTATTCATAGAACGGTAGACCAGGTAGCCCATGCCGGCTCCGAATACAAGGAATACAAGTAATAAACGGTTACCCCAGTTCATAATAAATGGTTTTTGTTTGCAGGCGATCAGTCAAAACTGAAAGGTCCCATGAAGTTAGTTGAAATGGTGGTTATTTTTTTATCCCCTTCGTACAGTCCTACTTTCAGTTTGGTCTTTACATCTTTAAGGTAGGACTTCGGAAGAATGATAAAGAATGAACCTTTACCCTGATCTTCTTTTTTTACCAGTATCTTCTCCCCGGCAGCTTCAACGATCTGTCCGGGTGCATCTTCCAGTTTCAGGGTCAGGCTGATATCTTTCATTGTCTTATTCGTCAGTTTGATCGTATACAGGTTGGACAAACTGTCCTTGCCTCTTTCCTGGTACAGCATCCCGCCGGCCCTTACAATAGTTCCACCCACTTCACTGCGGGTCATGAGTAATAAGGTGAGCAATCCGGTCAGCACGATGAGTAAGGCTGTGTAGAGTTTCATCCGGGTGGTATAACGGAGTTTGGCACCATCCGCAATTCCGCTTTCGGAAGCATACCGCACCAGTCCGCGGGGTCTTCCCACGGCATCCATCATTTTATCACAGGCATCGATACAAGCCGTACAACCTACACATTCCATTTGTGTACCGTTGCGGATATCGATCCCGGTAGGACAAACCTTCACACATTGATGACAATCGATACAATCGCCTAATGATCCGTCGGCCGGCTGGTCTTTTTTGTATTTGCCACGCGGTTCACCCCGTTTGTAATCATAGGCTACGATCATTGAATTTCGGTCGAGTAATACACTCTGTAACCGTCCGTATGGACAAACCACGGTACAGGCCTGTTCACGGAAATGGGCATATACTGCATAGAATATGCCGGAGAAGATCAGGATGGTCATAAAGCCAACAAAGTGCTGGCTGATGGGCTCTGTGATGATCTTTTCGAGTTCATCGGCACCTATGATATAGGCCAGGAAAAAATTGGCAATGATAAAGGAGAGTAAAAAGAAAACGATATGCTTGGTCAGCTTCTTTCGGATCTTTTCCCCGGTCCACTCCGCATTTCTCAGTAATTTTTGTTTAGGCCCGTCACCCTCGATCAGAAACTCCACTTTACGGAACAACATTTCCATAAATACAGTTTGCGGACAGACCCATCCGCAGAACAAGCGGCCAAACGCAGCGGTAAAGAGAACGATGAAAATGATAAAGGTCACCATGGTCAGACCGAAAATGAAAAAGTCCTGCGGCCAGAATACTTTACCCCAGATGATAAATTTGGCTTCCGGTATATTGAACAGGAAAAGAGGCCTGCCATTCACTTTAATGAATGGCAGGGTAAAGAAAAGAATAAAGAATCCAAGGCTTACAATTGTCCTGATATTATAGAACCGGCCTTTTGGCTTGTGGGCAAACACCCAGTTGCGTTTCCCTTTTGCATCTACCGTTGCTATCCGGTCACGAAAGGATTCCGGTTGTTCTTCATGGGATTGCTGCTCAATTTTCATTTTTACACTCCTTGTTTTCTCGGGCATTATCTTCAGTTCATCGCTACTTTCCTGGTCTGGGCTGCTGAATCAGCAGCGGGGGCAGCGGGGGCTGCTTCCTCTTTCATTAATGTACCATCGGGCGCCTTTGCACCGGCAGGGTTCGTTCCGTGTAACGATTTTACATAACTGGCCACCTGGGCGATCTGTTTGTTGTTCAGGGATACATCCCAGCGGGGCATGGCGTTGATACCATAACGAATGGTCTTGAACACCACTTTGATATCATTTCCGTGTAACCAGTAATCATCTGTCAGGTTCGGACCGATCTTACCCGCACCATTTTCAAGGTGACAAG
>CALRQQ020000343.1:0-4437 GCA_943370345.1 Chitinophaga pinensis | reverse complement strand
TGAACCGGTTCCCGAAGTATATAAGGCATCAGCTGCAGAACCGGTCTCGGACATCGACCAGCCAGTTGGCAAACTGTTGCCTGAACCAGCAATCAACAGACTATTGAAATCCTGGTTGTAAACAGCCGTTAATGTGTATTGGGAAAAGCTAACGAAACAGCCGGAAAGTCCGGCAAGAAAAAGAGCAAGTTTACGCATGACAAATCATTTAGGATAAGATGAAATAGAGTTATCCTAAAGGAAAAAAGCTTGCGCTGAACCGCCATGTGAAAGAACACGTAAAGCAATGTTATTTTACTCCTGTGTATCCGTTTTAATACGGATATCCGGGAATAAAGCACCAAACAACATCATTGCTCCGCTCAGGATCATGAGGTAAAAACCGGTCTCACGTACGGGACATTCACCGCCTTTACAGGTACCGATCACCAGGAAATTCTTGAGAATCCATGCGGAATTGAGGGCAATGATAAAGAGGTTCCATCTTTTTGCCCAGAGTTTGGGCATGAGCAGAAACGTAATATAAAAGGGTAATAACAGGAAATGGAAATAAGCGGGCTTACCATAATTGGTACCGGTGGCATCCACTCCGCTGATCACCAGTTGGTGTGACTGGATGGTTACCCAGGGCATAAAAGAAGCGATCACTAATAAAGCCGCGCCGGCAAGGCCGATCCATTTTGAGTATTTCATAACCTTTATTAAACGGACCGCAAGATACTGAAACCATAATCAAATCTTTACATGATCCCATAACCGGCCCCTTCCTCGTGATTGAGGGTGGAAGGATCATAATCGGACCAACGGATATTAACTTCACTATTGAAGGAAGTTCCCAGGAATTTACCGTTTGTTTTGTTCTTTCCGGCAATACCCATTGCCAGGTAAGGTCCGCCACCAACAAAAAACCGAAGCAGTGCGACGGGTGTTTTAAATACCAGGCTAACAGGTATTTCCACATATAGCGGATTGGTGGCAGCTCTGAAATACGGTAAAAAATCATGCAGGTATCTCTGGCAGCAGGATCCTCTGCATAAAAAATTATGCGCAGCGCGATCTGTTCCGGTGTTTGCCATTTGGTAAAATCCGACCCGGGCATTGCGGTACGGTTCTGCGGCGTATCAATAATAAAGGGCACTACTACAAATACTTTTACCGATGTTCCTCTTGCATCGAGATTCATCAGATCGGCTAATCTAAACAAAAGAGATTTGGATAACCCATAAGCGATCACCCCCGCATTACCGGCTGCGTCCATGCCGGCCTGTGAACCGATGAGAAAGATCGTACCGATCCCCTTTTCTTTCATGTGCAGAAAAACCGGACGGGCCACATGGTAGGCCGTATCAAAATTTAACCGGAGTTGTTCGTGTATGGCCGTTGTTCCGGTGGCAGAAAGATCACCCATGGCAAACCCTCCTACCGTGAGTACGGCGGTGTGCAGATCTCCTTCCTTTAATAAGGATCGGACCCATTCTGCCGTTGCCTGCTCATCTGTAAGATCGATCGTTACACCGGTATAACCGGTTACTGATTCAGGTAACTGGCCAGTGCCGGAAACGGTATACCCGTTAAGCAGCAGTTGCTCCACCACTGATTTGCCCAGATTCCCGGAGGCGCCGGTGACGACAGCTCTTTTCATTTATTAATGTTTACATACGAATTTAATAAAAAAGCACAGGCAGCGATTGGCGGCCCGGCTTCGATATAGTTTAGTAAATTACAGTGCGTACAGCTATGCTGAAGCAAAAACTGATATTATACCTGTTCCTGCTGCTGGCAGGCCGCCTGCCTGCACAGCAAAACTGTACTTACCCGGGACAAACGCCGATATCCGCACTGCCTGTTTGCGGAAACGAGCCCTTTACCATCAACACTCCCACGTATTGCGGCATTACGGCCATACCGGTTCCCTGTCCAGCCGGATTCAGTTATCAGAATACCAATCCCAATTTCTTCAGGATGGCCTGTTTCAGTTCAGGTACCCTTGGATTTCTGGTAACACCTGCTTTGGCTTCGGCCAACTATGACTGGCAGTTATTTGATATAACCAGCCGCAACCCATTTGACATTTTTACTGAAGCCTCCACTTTTGTAGCCTGTAACTGGTCATCCGAACCAGGTGAAACCGGTGCCTCAGACGATGGCATTGCACTTAGTGTTTGTGCCGGTTCCGGATTAAATACCTACAGTAAAATGCCGCAGGTCATACAAGGACATACTTACCTGCTGATGGTGTCTAATCAAAGTGCTTCAGGGGGCACTTACCAGCTTACGATCACGGGTGGCACAGCCAGTATTACCGATGCGATCGATCCAAAAATGGATTACGCCGCCGTGAGTTGTGATGGGCTGAAGATCACATTGCGACTGAATAAAAAGATCGTCTGCAGCAGTATCGCGGCCAACGGTTCCGATTTCAGTCTCAGTAACGGCACGCCCATTCTATCTGCTGTTGCAGCTGATTGCAGTTCGTTGTTTGGCAGTGATTCCATTTTTCTGCAACTGGGTCAGCCTTTACCCAATGGCAACTATTCCATCCAGATCAACACAGGCTCCGACAATAATACATTGGTGGATGTTTGCAATAAGACGATCACTGCCGGACAGACGATTTCATTTACTGTTTCAGATCAGCAGCGGACCTTTCCCGATCAGGCCGCTGTTTTTTCCTGTGCACCCGGCTATATGCAGGTTAGCTTCAACCGGCCTATCCGGTGCAACAGTCTGCTTGCAGACGGGAGTCAGTTCAGCATTACCGGACCACAACTGGTACAGATCGGTTCGGCCGAAGCGCAGGACTGTGGCAGTACCAATCTGGCCACGAAATTTTTTATCCGGTTTTTAAATCCGCTTACCCAGGCCGGCAATTATACCATACGGCTGAATGCCGCTGGCAGCAATGGCAGTACACTACTTGATGTATGCGGCATAGCCCCGGTTAATGCGGTATCCCTCCCATCCTTCAGCACCGGTATACCTGTGTCTGCCCAATTCAGTCTTACCAAAAACGAGTCATGCAAAGGCAGTCAGTTTTTCTTTTCACACGATGGTGCTAATGGAGTGAATAGCTGGTCCTGGAACTTCGGCAATCAGGGTAACAGTAACCTCCAAAATCCCGTACACTTTTTTAATACAGCCGGACAGCATCTTGTACAACTGGTCGTTTCCAATGGCAATTGTTCCGATACGAACCGGCAGACACTGACCAGTATTGACAAAGTGAAAGCGTCATTCGAAACCGATGCCCTTGTTTGTCCGGGCGACACCCTTCATTTTCTCAATAAAAGCAGTGGCCGTATTGACCGCTGGGACTGGAATTTCGGCAATGGCAGCAACAGTACACTGCCGTTGCCCCGCAACTTCCGTTATGGAACGGTAAGTACAGAAACGGTTTACCCGGTAACACTGATTGCCTATAATACTTCCCTGAACTGCAGTGATACGGCCCGTCAGTCCGTGCGGGTGCTCAGCAGTTGCATTATTGCGGTACCCACCGCCTTTTCACCAAATGGCGATGGGATGAATGATTTTCTCCATCCGATGAATATTGAACGAACAGAACAGCCCCGTTTCAGTGTGTATAACCGCAGCGGACAATTGGTCTATTACAGTACGGACCGGTCGGGCAAATGGGATGGCCGGGTCAATGGCCGTTTGCAGGATGCCGGTGTGTATGTATGGATCTTCAGCTACTACACCTCTGCACAAAAAGCACCAATACTACTTAAGGGAACCACCTTGCTGATCCGGTAATTTTTAACATCTGCGAAGAAGGTATTTGTGGTAAATTGCTCAAAAAACCAAAAGCCATGCAGTCCACTCTTAAGGTATTGCTCCTGCTCCTCATCTCAGGCAGCAGCTATGCCCAGCAAAATTTCAGCTTCAGCCCCGAAAAACCAAAACCAGGGGAAACAATCACCATTACTTATAAAACGGCAGGTGATATCGCCAATACTATTCTGCCAGTGGAGTCAATCGTTTACCAGTTAGGACAAAACAAACAAGTAACGCTGGAACTTCCGCTGAAAAAAACGGCGGATGGATTCACTGCCAGCTTTACAACCGACACCTCCGCTAATTTTATTTACTTCAGTTTTTCAGCCGACAAAAAATTTGACAACAACAACAATGTGGGATACACG
This sequence comes from Chitinophaga pinensis, assembly GCA_943370345.1. Lineage (GTDB taxonomy): Bacteria > Bacteroidota > Bacteroidia > Chitinophagales > Chitinophagaceae > JJ008. Next base: position 292 of record CALRQQ020000343.1, on the reverse strand, counting down.
ATACGGTTGTTTGAAAATGACCAACCCCGGAAAGGCGCCTACATCAGTGAATTCATGTTCTACCAATATGCCGGTTCTGAGGCAGGTGTGGAACGCAACAATGAAAAAGCCCTCGCAGCCATGGAATCGGAATTCAAATTACATCCGGATAACCGAAAGCCCTGGTTGGGAAATTATGTACGACTGAAGAATAATGTCAGCAAAGACGCGACAAATACACTGGCATTGAAAGAAATTGAAGGGATTTTTAAAAGCGGACTAACTGATGAGTCAGATTACGAAACCCTGACCG
>CALRQQ020000342.1:0-4444 GCA_943370345.1 Chitinophaga pinensis | reverse complement strand
CTCGTTCTTAACCTGGCGGATGATATCCGGACCGTTGCTGGCATCCCGCATGGCCGAAGTGGCACAGGCTTTCAGGTGTTTTACTTCGTATACATCGAGCAGTAGTCGGTAGGATTTGATGGTCTTGATGATCTTTTCGGCCTTGCCTGGAGATATCACTCCTTTGTCGAAAACATCGAAGCCGAGACGGAGTGGTACCCGTACTAACATGGTCTTTATGAATTCGGAAGTTCCCTGCGGACCATCTGTCACTTCCGTGATCAGAAGCCTTGCGGCATTACTTCCGATATCAATGGCTGCCAGTCTCAAATTGGGTCAGTGTTTTTTTGTGCAGGAAGGCATAGGTTTCGACCTGTGACCGTATTTTCTTTTTTTCCGTTCGTACATAGTCGTTGGTCAGATCATTATCCAGTACACGGGCCTTCACATTATCCTGCAGCTGGATATTGAGGATGTCGATCAGTTCCTGTTTCAGTTCCGGGATCCATACCGGGCAGGTGGCTTCCACACGATGTTCCAGGTTCCGTAACATCCAGTCGGCCGAAGATAGGTAAACTTTCTGTTTGCCTTTATTGTGAAATACCCACACCCGTGCATGCTCAAGGTACTCGTCCACAATACTGATGGCCCGGATTGGATGCTGGTATTTTTTATTCTCCGAAAACATGCAAAAAATGCCCCTGACGATCAGCCGGATGTCCACTCCGGCTTTAGCGGCCTCTTCCAATTTTGCTATGAGTGTTTCATCCGAAAGTGAATTCATTTTTAAAATAATGGAAGCCGGTTTCTTTTTCCGGGCCTGTTTGATCTCTTCTTCGATCAGCCGGATCATTTCCTTTTTTACAAAGTGAGGACTGGGCAAAACATACCGGCAGTCTTTCAGGAAATGCAGGCCGGTCTTAGGTTGTTCCAGGAAATGAAAAATACGGTTTACATCTCCCATGATCTTCGGGTTGGAGGTCAGCAGGCAATGATCTGCATAGATCCGGGCTGTTTTCTCATTCAGATTGCCGGTACTTACGAATCCATATTGCAGGATATTGTTGTTCTTAGTCCGTTTACGGATCAGGCAGAGTTTTGAATGCACTTTCATATGCGGGATCTCCACCAGTACCCGGGCCCCTTCTTCTTCCAGGCGGTTCTTCCATTCAATATTGGCTTCCTCTTCAAAACGGGCCCTTAATTCGATCATTACGATCACTTCTTTACCATTACGTACCGCATTGATCAGGGCATTGATGATCTTCGATTGTGACGCCAGCCGGTAACAGGTGATCTTGATCGTGGTCACTTCCGGATCAAAGGCGGCTTCCCGCAGCAGGTCGATCAGGGGTGTGAAAGAATGATAGGGGAAGTGCAGCAGGATATCCTTATCCTGGATCAGGTCTGATACCCGGCGTTCGGTCATGAGCGGATGATCAAACGGTTTATTCCGGATCATTTTTTTACTGAACACCTCATCGGGGAAGTCCATGAAATGCCTGAAATTATGGATCCGTCCACCCGGGATCAGGTTGTCTTTTTTTGATAGGTTGAGCCGGCGCACCAGGTATTCCAGTAAACCCGGATCCATTTCCCGGTCGTACACAAAGCGTACCGGTTTCCCTTTCCGTCGGTTCTTTACTCCCTTTTCTATCTTCTGGATGATATTGGTGGAAAGATCGTCGTCAATATCAATCTCCGCATCGCGGGTCACTTTGAAGATATGCGACTGATAATGGTCGTAGCCGAAATAGGAAAAGATATCCGGCAGGTTGAAACGGATCACATCTTCCAGCAGAATGATGTGTTTTTCCTCGTTCCCTGATGGCAGTATTTTGAAACGGCCATGGATACGGCTGGGAATTTCGATCAGGGCATACTTTTTATTGAAGGCACTTTCCTTTTTCCACATCACCACAGCGAGGAAGATGGATTTATCACGCAACATGGGAAAAACCGGGATATTCTCGATCATCAGGGGGATGATATCCGCACTCACTTCATCTTCATAATAGGTGCGTACAATATCCTGCTGCTCAGTCGTCAGTTCCTTTTCATTACGGAGAAAGATCTTTTGTTTGTTGAGCTCTGCCAGGCATTCTTCCCAGATCCGGTTAAATTCCCCCTGTTGGTTCAATACCGTCATCTGGATCTCATCAATGATCTGTTGCGGATTATTTTCCAGGTGCATCCGGGCTTTGGTACCAAACTGGATCATCCGTTTGAGGGTGGCCACCCGAACCCGGAAAAATTCATCCAGGTTATTGGAAAAGATACCTAGAAAACGGATCCGTTCCCGGAGGGGAACTGTTTTATCTGCCGCTTCCTGAAGTACGCGGGCGTTAAAGGATAACCAGCTGATATCTCGGGCAATGGTCTTGAGCTTGGGGCTTTCCGGCATAAATGGTACTGCTAAAATTCAAAATGTGCTATAAAAATACCAAAGCCATCCGCATTTGTATGTTAAGTTTTCAGGAGCCTCTGGGTTCAGTTTCCTTTCATTTTCTCGATCAGGGCGGTGGTCGAGTACCCCTCCAGGATGGGGTTGATGACGACTTTTCCTCCGTCTGCGATCACTTCTTTACCGCCGGCCACCTGCTCCGGGGTGTAATCACCCCCTTTTACCATCACATCAGGCCGTATGGCCTTGACTAATTCAAGCGGGGTGTCCTCTTCGAAGATCACCACGGCATCCACCATCAGCAAGGCCGCCAGCAGAATTGCTCTGGATTCCTGATTATTGACCGGCCGGCTTTCCCCTTTCAGGCGTTTTACCGAGACGTCGGCGTTCATTCCCACGACCAGGTAATCGCCTTCTTTTGCAGCTTCCGATAGGGAAAAAATATGCCCAGGATGCAGGATATCAAAAACGCCATTGGTAAAAGCCACTTTTTTCCCAAGTGCTTTCCATTGAGCCACTTGTTGTGCGGCCTGTTCACGGTTGATTATTTTAAAGGGGATCAGATCGGCCCGTTTCATACTTTTTCTTTTTTATTAAAATAAGGGAGTGCCTGAAAACTGAATATACCGCCGATCAGGATCACAGAGGTTTGTGCCAGCCATAAAATCCAGCCAAATGCAAGTGCTACCGTATAGTTCAGTCCGTACAACTGCATGGTTTTTTCTATCAGGTAGGCATAAGCACCAATGCCTCCCGGGGAGGCGATCATACCGATACTGCCGGCTGATAAAATAGTGAAGGCTTCCTTTACACCATAGATCTCCGTTTCTCTGAATGCCATGAAGCCTACATAACCTCCGGCCAGGTAACAGCCCCATAGTAATAAAGTATATAAAATAAAAAGTCTCCGTTTTTTCAGATGGCGGATACTGCTGATCCCCTGAAAAACACTCTGGTAGATCTTACGGAAGAGAGCGACCAGGTCTTTCACGGTTTTACGGCGGATCAGCATCCAGAGGCCGGTCAGCAGGAGCAGGGATGCAATGATGATCGCGGTAACCAACAGGGTGGATACTTTTTTATCCGGACTTATTTCGGAGGAATTGAAGAACGCGTCCAGTATCCGGGAGTATAACTCAGGTTGCAGAAGGATCGTTATCCCAAAAACCACTAGGAGGGTCAACGCATCGATCATCCGTTCAAGAATGATGGTGCCGATCAGTTTATCCGCCGGAATTTTTTCATAGCGGGAGAGCACGGTGCATTTCACGATCTCTCCCAGCCGGGGTACCCCCATATTGACCAGGTATCCGATCATTACCGCAAAAAAGGAATTGGCCCGGCCAGGGGTGTATCCCATGGGTTCTATGAGCAGTCGCCAGCGAAGGGCCCGCACCCAATGGCTGCCGATCAATATCCCGAAAACAGGAATGGCCAGCCAGTGACGGGCATTACGAAAGGCCAGTCTGATCTGTTCCGTATTTTCCTTATTCAGGTTTTTAAGGGAAAGCCAGGCAAAGAAAATACCCAGGCCAAGGAAAAAGAGGTATTGAAATATGGTCCGGAGTTTTTTCTTCATCAGTACCCGAAAGTAATCCGATGTACGCGAAAAACAAAACTAAGTGATTGTGCAGCGGGTTAATTCAAAGGCAGATTATCGATCAGTCTGACGGGACCAAGGAAGGCTGCTGCCAACGCAACAAGCTGTTGTTTGCCGTCCCAGCTGATGACCGGATGAAGCGAATGGGCATCCGCAATGGCGATATAGTCTATCCGGAAACCGGCCTCTTCTAGTTCACGGGTCGCCTGTTGTTCCAATGACTTTATATCCCCCGTATGTAATTCTTTTTTTATATGGTTAAGTACCTGTGAAATGCTGACAGCCTGCATACGTTCTTTTGCGTTCAACCGCCGGTTGCGGCTGCTCATGGCCAGTCCGTCAGACTCACGGAGGGTTGGACAGATATGTATGCTGATCTTTCCCTGAAAACGGGTCTGTTGTATCAGCCGGGTGATCACCATGCATTGCTGGTAATCCTTTTGTCCAAGGAACAGGTCATC
>CALRQQ020000341.1:0-4453 GCA_943370345.1 Chitinophaga pinensis | reverse complement strand
ATTTACTAAACGAAAAGCGGGAAGTTCATGTTAAAAATGAGCTTCCCGCTTTTTTGTATGTTTCTTCCGGATGTTCTGACTATATATCCTTCACTACTCCTGCCACCAGCATCGGCCGTCCGAGTGTATAATAATGCAGCACTGGTACGCCGGCTTTTTTCAGTTCGCGTGATTGCATCAGCAGCCATTCGGCGCCTACTTTTTCCACGTCTTCATCGGATTTGCAGCGAAGTACTTCATTGGATAGTTCAGTGGGCAGATCGATATGGAAGGTCTTGGGTAAGACAGTCAGTTGTTTTTTGGTATAGATCGGCTTGAGTCCCGGAATAATTGGGACATTGATCCCGATCTCGCGGCAGGATTTGACAAATGCATGGAATTTGGCATTGTCGAAGAACATTTGTGTGATGATATAGTCTGCACCCAGCTCCACTTTTTTCTTCAGGTATTGAAGATCAGTGTCCATGTTCGGGGCTTCAAAATGCTTCTCGGGATAGCCAGCCACGCCGATACAGAAATCGGTTTTGTGGGTACCCTTGAGCTCATCTTCCAGGTAGATGCCGGCATTCAGGTTCACTACCTGTTTCAGCAGGTCGCTGGCGTATTTATGTCCGCCGGGTTCGGGTTCAAAAGCGGTTTCGTTTTTTGCAGCATCACCCCGGAGCACCAGTACGTTATCAATACCGAGGTACCGCAGGTTGATGAGGGCGTCTTCGGTTTCATTGACGCTGAACCCGCCGCAGATCAGGTGGGGAACCGTATCTACATTGTATTTGTTCATGATGGCACCGCAGATACTCTCAGTGCCGGGGCGTTTCCGCACCACTACTTTTTCGAAGGTACCGTCCAGTCTTTTCTTGAACACGTGTTCACTCCGGTGGTACGTAACATTGATAAAGGAGGGTTTGAACTCCATCAAAGGATCAAGATGTTTATACAGGGCTTCAATCCCTTTGCCTTTGAGGGGAGGCAATACTTCAAAAGAAATCAGGGTGTCTTTGGCCTGGCTGATATGGTCGGTTACCTTCATATGCTTAAAATGAGTGCAAACATACAAAAAAGGGGGAAGCTTGCCGGATTTCAGGGTCTTTGTTAAAACCAGCTTCTGCTATGTTTCTTCTGTTTCCGATCACTTATTTTTGCACCTATGGCAATTACCATCCGCACCGAGCAACTGGTTAAAAAATATGGCAGCCGCACCGTGGTCAACCATGTTTCCTTTGATGTGAAACAGGGGGAGATCGTGGGTCTGCTCGGTCCCAACGGAGCGGGCAAGACCACTTCCTTCTACCAGGTGGTGGGGCTGGTAAAGCCGGATGAAGGAAAAGTATTCCTGAATGACCAGGATATTACGGCCCTGCCCATGTATAAACGCGCCCAGATGGGGATTGGCTACCTGCCCCAGGAAGCTTCTGTGTTTCGTAAGCTCAGTGTGGAGGATAATATTTCAGCCGTGCTGGAAATGACCAAACTTTCCCGGAAAGAACAAAAAGAGAAACTGGAATCCCTGCTGAATGAATTCCGTCTCCAGCATGTGCGCAAAAGCAACGGGGATGTACTGAGTGGCGGTGAACGCCGGCGAACCGAGATCGCCCGGGCCCTGTCTGTTGACCCTAAGTTCATTCTCCTCGACGAACCTTTTGCGGGTATCGACCCCATTGCCGTGGAAGATATCCAGGCGATCGTGGCCAAACTGAAGTACAAGAATATCGGCATCCTGATCACTGACCATAACGTGACCGAAACTCTTTCCATCTGCGACCGGGCCTATTTGCTGATCGAAGGAAAGATCTTTAAGCACGGCACCGCCGAAGAACTCGCCGATGATGAACAGGTAAGAAAGTTGTACCTCGGACGGAATTTTGAATTGAAACGCAAAGACTGGCTGCATGAAGAAGCGAAGACAGCAGTCGATAGTAAGGAAGCTATGGAAGATGACCCGGGGTCATTAGCCGATAGCAATAACGTGCTCTGAATACCAAACCACTAAACCCCAAACGCTACCAGTGTCACTCAAAGTAATCGCTTTCGATGCCGACGATACCCTCTGGGTCAATGAGCCGTACTTCCGGGAAACAGAGGATAAGTTCTGCGCCTTGCTGGAGGATTTTCTGCCGGGGCATACCATAGCCCAGGAACTCTATAAAACAGAAACAAAAAATATTCCGGTCTATGGGTATGGGGTAAAGGGCTTTATGTTGTCCATGATCGAGACCGCCTTGCGGATCTCTGACCATACTGTTTCTCCTAAAGTAATGGAGAAGATCATTGCATACGGAAAGGAATTACTGGAGAAACCGATCGAGATCCTCGATGGAGTTGAAGAAGTGTTGCAGCAACTGAAAGGTCATTACCGTTTAGTAGTGGCCACCAAGGGCGACCTGCTCGATCAGGAGCGTAAACTGAAAAAATCAGGACTCGAAGGATATTTCCACCATATAGAGATCATGAGTGATAAACAAGAGGCCGATTACCACAAACTGATCCGTCACCTGGATATACAACCCGAAGAGTTTCTGATGATCGGCAACTCCCTGAAATCTGATTGTGTGCCGGTTTTATCAATCGGCGGTCATGCCGTTCATGTACCCTATCATACCACCTGGGTACATGAACAGATCGATCATACCCTGGATCATCCTAATTTCCGGGAAGCGGAGGTTATAAAAGATATCCTGCCCTCCCTGCTTTCCTGATAAATTCGTTTATTTGTTGTTCGTTTTACCTGGTCTATGGATTATAATCGTCTTCCAAAAATAGAATTGCACCTGCATCTCGATTGTAGCCTCAGCTATAAAGTGGTTCAGCAGATCGATCCGTCGGTGAGCTATGAAGACTATTGCCATTCCTTTGTTGCGCCACCCCGTTGCACCGACTTAGTGGATTACCTGACCCGGGCCGTCAAGGGTTTTGAACTGATGCAAACGAAAGAGCAATTACGGTTAGTGACGCTCGACCTGTTTGAACAACTGAAAGCGGACAATGTGATCTATGCCGAGATCCGCTTTGCCCCGTTGCTGCATCTGGAAAAAGGACTGACACCCGTGGAAGCGGTGGAGACGGTCAACGCGGCTTTTTCAGAAGGGAAAGCCATGACGGGTATGGAAGGCGGACTCATCCTCTGTACCCTTCGTCATTATGATGAAGCCCAAAGCATGGAAACAGTACAGTTGGTGGAACAATTCAAAGGCACGAATGTACTGGCCTTCGATATGGCCGGTGATGAAGCCGGTTACCCGGTGGCCGCTCATGTGAAAGCATTTGAATATGCCCAAAAGCAGGGTATTCATTGTACCTGTCATGGAGGAGAAGCCAAAGGACCGGAAAGCGTGTGGGAAATACTGGAGCATTTTCATCCCACCCGGATCGGACATGGCGTGCGCAGTGCGGAAGATGAACAACTGCTCAATCATCTGATCAAAAAAGACATTCACCTGGAAGTGTGTCCGACCAGTAATATTCAGACCAATATCTTCCCTGCCATAGAAGAACATACTGTTGATAAAATCTACCGGCAGGGAGTATCCATGAGCATCAATACCGATGCAAGGACAGTAACCCCGGTCACGCTCAGTTCAGAATACAATAAGCTACAGGATACCTTCCATTGGACAAAGGAACAGTTTCTCCGTTGTAACCTCGAGGGTATCCGCCATTCCTTTACGGGTGAAGCCGTTAAGCAGAAAATAGCCGCACAGATACAGGAAGCCTATAACAACTGTTAGCAGATCTTAATCAGGTTTTTTCGATTGAATGTGTAACTACGGTCATATTCCGGATTGTCTCTGTTTTTTACCTTTGCATTATGGAAGAGCGAAAAATCCCCGGTTATCTGGCCGGGCTGCTGCTGACCGGGCTGATCTTTCTTGCCGGTTATCTCCCGTTGCAGGCACAGACTAAAACGATCAATACCCAGTACCAATCCTGGATCTCTCTTAACAGTACCCTGAAAGTTTCTCCCCGCTGGGCCATTATTGCGGACCTGCATACCCGCCGGAATCATTTCATGGCGGATAACAGTTTTTATTTTGCACGGACAGGGGTGCAGTATACACTCGATAAGAATCTCACAGTAGCGGCAGGCTATGGTCATTTCTGGGCATACCCCACTACCAAGGACTGGCATACCATTGCACACGAGAACCGGATCTATCAGCAGGTGCAGTATAGTTCAAAATGGAAGAGTACAACCATCGTACAACGGTTGCGGAATGAACAACGCTGGCAGCAGAAAATGGTGAATGATGCCTATTCAGGTCAGCTCCGGTTTACCGACAGGGTCCGCTACCTGCTCAGTCTGACCATTCCTGTATTTAATAATAAAAAACTTCCCGCCCTGGCACTGGCCGATGAACTCTGTCTGCAGACGGGCAAAGAGATCGTCTACAATACCTTTGACCAGAACCGGTTTTTTATCGGGATCCGGGAACAACTTCGTCCCGATCTTAGTTTT
>CALRQQ020000340.1:0-4477 GCA_943370345.1 Chitinophaga pinensis | reverse complement strand
GTTATTTGATACTACGAGATCCGTTTTACCATCGCCATCCACATCCCCTGCACTTACTGCACGGGCCCCGTTACCTGTTGCGAAAATTACTTTGGGGGCAAAGGAAATAACACCGCCTGTTGTGGTGTTTCGGTATACCGATAAAATATTACTGAGCCTGTCCACCACTGCCACATCCAGTTTCCCGTCATCATCAAAATCACCATAACAGAATTTGGTCGTTTCCTGAGCGGGTGCCTGTGAGTCCACATGTCCTGTATATTCAAAACTGGCCGGAGTAAATTCAGGAGATGCTCCGGAAAATGTGATGATAAACGGAGCATTCGTATATGCAATCAGGTTATTGACCAATACAGAAACAGGCTGAAAGGTGGTAGCGGGAGGAACCGTTACTGTTAAAGTGTTGGTCGTGGCAGCTGTAACAACAGCCCTGACCGCACCGAAACTGACAATATTATTTATTGGGGTTGGACTGAATCCTGATCCGGAGATTATCACAGTACTGCCTGCTGGTCCGGAAGACGGACTGTAAGAACTGATAACTGGTTGTGCTGTGGCATAGGACAATATAAAAATCGATAACAGGGAAGCAATAGTTTTTTTCCGGAGAGATTTTAAAAAGGGCAGGTTGAAACCAATCATCAGTAACTCAATATTTACTCTAAAATAAAAAAATCCTGCTCTTCTGAGCAGGATTTTAAATTTATATTCATTACTCCTTTGTTATCAGGCATTCACTTTCCCTTTCACCTTCGCAATCACTTCTTCAGCGATATTGTTGGGGGCAGGAGAATAGTGAGAGAACTCCATGGTAGACGAGGCACGACCGGAGCTCAGTGAACGCAGTTGGGTAACATACCCGAACATTTCACTCAGCGGTACTTTTGCCTTGATCACCTCGGCACCTGCACGGGTATCCATACCTTCCAGCATACCACGACGACGGTTAAGGTCACCGGTCACATCTCCCATGTACTGGGCGGGCGTGATCACTTCCACTTTCATGATGGGCTCCAGCAGAACAGGTTTTGCTTTGCGGGCTGCTTCGCGGAAACCTTGCTTGGCGCAAAGTTCGAAGGACATAGAGTCAGAGTCAACCGCGTGGAAGCTACCGTCGAATACACGGATCTTCAGGTTGTCAACCGGGTAGTTCGCCAATACACCGTTGGTCATTGCCTGCTCAAATCCTTTCTGGATCGCCGGAACAAATTCACGGGGGATAGATCCACCGAACAGGTCATTTACAAACTGGTAATGCTTGTCGGGGTTTTCTGTTTTCCATTCGGCATCCACAGGTCCGAGACTGAACTGGATATCGGCGAATTTACCACGACCACCGGTCTGCTTTTTCAGGGTCTCACGGTGTTCAATTGTTGCCAGGAAGGCTTCTTTATACGCTACCTGGGGTGCACCCTGGTTTACTTCTACTTTAAACTCACGACGCATACGGTCGATGATGATCTCCAGGTGCAGTTCACCCATACCACGAAGGATGGTCTGACCGGTATCTTCATCGGTATTTACACGAAGCGTAGGATCTTCCTCCACGAGTTTGGAGATGGCCATACCCATTTTGTCCACGTCAGCCTGTGTTTTTGGCTCCACCGCAACTGCGATTACCGGCTCGGGGATGAACATGTTCTCCAGGGTGATCGGATGGTTCTCATCACAAAGGGTATCCCCTGTTTTGATCTCCTTGAAACCTACAGCCGCTCCGATATCACCTGCTTCGATGAAGTCGATCGGATTCTGTTTGTTGGCAAACATCTTCATGATACGGCTGATCCTTTCTTTCTTACCACTTCTTACGTTCAACACATAGGAACCTGCATCCAGGTGTCCTGAATAGCACCGGAAGAAGGCCAGACGACCTACAAACGGGTCAGTCATGATCTTGAACGCCAGGGCAGCAAACGGAGCTTTCGGATCCGCTTTACGTGTTTCAGGTTCACCGCTGTCAGGATTGGTACCCACTGTATCAGGAATATCGATCGGAGAAGGCAGGTAACGGCAAACTGCATCCAGTGCGGTCTGCACCCCTTTATTCTTGAAGGAAGAACCACACATCATCGGAACAATGCTCAGGTCAACCGTAGCTTTACGGATGGCTTCATGCATTTCTTCCTCAGTGATGCTGTTAGGATCGTCAAAGAATTTCTCCATCAGTTTGTCATCATACTCAGCCACGGCTTCCACCAGGCTGGCTCTCCATTCCTGGGCTTCTTCAAGCATATCAGCAGGTACATCGATCTCATCGAAGGTCATACCTTCAGTTTCCATGTGCCAGATGATCCCTTTCATTTTGATCAGGTCCACCACCCCTTTGAAATCATCTTCAGCACCGATTGGCAACTGCAGGGGAACGGCTTTGGAACCGAGCATTTCTTTTACCTGCTTCACTACCATCAGGAAGTCTGCACCGGCACGGTCCATTTTGTTTACGAAACCGATACGGGGTACGCCATAACGATTGGCCTGGCGCCATACCGTTTCAGACTGAGGCTCCACCCCATCTACGGCAGAGAACAGGGCGATCAGTCCATCGAGTACACGCATGGAACGCTCCACCTCTACGGTAAAGTCCACGTGTCCCGGAGTATCAATAATGTTGAAAGAATATTTCTTGGTATCTGCAGTGGCTTTACCCAGTACGGTCGGGAAGTTCCACTGGCAGCTTACTGCAGCCGAAGTAATGGTAATACCACGCTCTTTCTCCTGCTCCATCCAGTCGGTGGTGGCAGCTCCATCATGCACCTCACCAATACGGTGGATCATACCTGTGTAACGAAGGATACGCTCCGTTGTCGTGGTCTTACCCGCATCGATGTGAGCGGCAATACCAAAGTTTCGTTGAAATTTTAAATCGGCCATGACTATTTGATTTGTTGTTTTGTTTTTATGATTTTATCGGGTTATTCTGCTTTTATCAGTATTACCTGCATAAGCAGGATAAGGAAATAACGTTCTTGTTACGGTGAAGGATCAGCTATAAGGTGGTACATCCCGGGTCGGGACAATCAGCTGATATGGTAGATTAGACTCTCATAGACTGCCACTTGAAGTAGAACCCCGGACGCTGCACACCTGAACACAATTGGTTTTACCTAATGGCGGCGCAAAGGTAGAGGAAAATCCTGAAATACAATAGTTACAGAGCAGAGAAAATCCACTGTGGAAAAATCGGCTCCTCCTTCCAATAAGGTATTGATAATCAATTATTTGCAATAAAAAATGTATAAATGAATTCACTGGGAATAAAAAAAGGTCCGCTTTTTGGAAGCGGACCTTTCTAATATAAGTAGTTGGTTCTTATTTATAATAACTGAGGGTCAGCTCAGAACGACGGTTCTTTTGACGACCGGCAGCCGTTTTATTATCTGCTACGGGCTTGGATTCGCCATATCCGGTAGCTGTAATACGACCGGCATCCACACCTTTACTTACCAGATACGATTTCACTGCATCCGCACGAGTCTGACTCAGTGCCAGATTCTTCTCTTCGTTACCAACATTATCGGTATGTCCATCCACATTCAGACTCATGGCTGGGTTCTCTTTCATGATAGAAACCACTTCATTCAGCCCTTTGTAGGATTTTGATTGCAGTTTCGAGCTACCCGTCATAAAGAGAATCTCATTGGCGGCTGTATTTACTTTTTGTTTTACGGCTTCTGTGATCACCGGGCAACCATTGTTTTCTTTCACCCCAGCCACTGTAGGGCATTTATCTTCTTCATCATTTACGCCATCGGCGTCGGTATCGGGCACCGGACACCCCTGGTAACGGGCCACACCGGCTACGGTCGGACACTTATCTTCTTCATCATTAATACCATCTTTATCGGTATCCGGAACAGGGCATCCTTTATAGCGGGCAAGACCTGCAACGGTGGGACATTTATCTTCATCGTCATTGATACCGTCTTTATCGGTATCCGGAACAGGGCATCCGTTATATTTTTCAACGCCTTTTACGGTCGGGCATTTGTCAAGACTGTCGATGATGCCATCCATATCAGTATCTGCCGGGGGACGGGGGGGAGCTATAACTTCAGGTTCTTTTTTCTTTCCGAGGCGACCGGCAAAACCGATGCTGTGTTGCAGATGATAATTACCTGTTTCTGTGGTAACCGGAACACGGTAAGTTGACGTAATAAAGAAATGGGCTTCATCCAGCAGGTTTACTTTAAGACCCAGACCTGCAGGCAGGAAAGCACCATAATAACCACGGTATTTATGTACACCAACACCGGCGATCAGGTAAGGCTGTACCCAAAATTTTTCAGTAGTCATTTTCAGATTAACCGTTGCATTGGCTTCCAGCAACAGACTGTTATCGCTGAAATTTTTACCAGGCATCGGGTAACGCAGGAAAGAACCACCCAGTGAAGCCGCGATATCAATACGGGGTTTGATTCCTTTGAAATAGGTAACCGCCAGCCCCGGTGCCATTTCCCGGATCTTGGCAAAGCGCTTG
>CALRQQ020000339.1:0-4500 GCA_943370345.1 Chitinophaga pinensis | reverse complement strand
GATACCTGTGACCGGAATGATCTGATTGCTGATCGTGATAAGTAATGAGTCTTTCATCGCGGGCGTGGAAACAGAAACGGCTTTGGCCCACACTGTACCATTACCAGACGCCGTTACCAAACCGCTGGCATTGATGCTGGCCGTACCGGTTACCGGTACAATACTCCAGGTAACGGCTTGGCTGGCATTTACAGGAAGCAGGGTGGCGATCATTTGCAGCGTGCCTGCATTGGTGGTAATCGTGGCAGGTACCGCTCCCTGTGTACTTACGGTGATGCTGGTAACCGGCACTGCGTTTTGACCGCTAATAGTAACCAGCAAAGAGTCTTTTACCGTATTATCCGCAACGGATAAAGCTTTGGCCCATACGGTTCCATCTGTACTGGCAGTCACTAATCCGGTTGCATTGATACTGGCATTTCCGGTTACCGGTACAATAGCCCAGGTGACATTCTGATTCGCTGTAACCGGATAGATCGTTGATGTCATTTGCAGGGTACCTCCAGCGGTGGTGATGGTGGCCGGCACACTGCCCTGGGTGGCTATATCCATGTAAAAGAGTCCGCCAGGCGTGATATTCTGTGCATAGCCCCTGTATTCCGTACTCCTGTTTTCATACCATAAGGCCACAGCCTGTGTATTACTGAGTGCGGTAAAACCGTAACGACCTTTGGGGGTGCTGCCTCCTGCTGTGGTGGAACTGAGTTCGATCCGGTTCGGGCTCCAGACAAATCCGCCATTGCCATCGAGCCGGGTGGCATAAATTTTATAATTCACATCATAGCTCATGAATACGGGTGCATCATTTACGAGGGATACATTACCGGCCTGTGTGTCAAAACTGGTGCTGATCGGATAGATGTTGGTAGCGGTAGAGCCCAGCAAACGGCTGCCATCTGCTTTTAAAAATTTCTGAACATATACGCCGTATTGATTTTGCAGACTGTTGCTGAATGTACAAAGGGACCATACATACGGGGAGCCGGGGTTGGTGACAATATTGGTCATTTGTTGATACGGATCCGCGCCGCCGGTGGCCGTGCTGAAATTACTTCCATTTGTGCCATAAGGGATCGTACCGTCCGGATTGATGCGTTGTAACCAGGAGTTAAAGCGGCTGCCGGCACTGCTGTAGTATCCAAAGTAGGTGGTGTCTGCTTCAGCGGTTATAGAGTAATAGCGGGCACCTGAAGTGGTCTCGGTGCATATTTGTACAGGACCGGCCCAGGCAGAAGTGCCATCATTATTGAAGCGCTGGGTATAAAGCGTGGTGGAGATCCCTACACCCCTGCGTTGAAAAACCACATTGAACTGACCGGAAAGATTGGCGGCTATCTGTCCGCGGGTGGTTAAAACGGTCCCTACTTTTATCTGTACCGGGATCGTCCACGCGGTTGTACCACCGGTGGTGATCTTTTGCATATTAAGGGTGTTCGAATTGGATTCATTCCAGGCAACCACTGTTTCATTATTGGATAAAACGGCAGGGTACGGTGCCAGTCCGTCGCCCAAAACCACTCCGTTTGAATTCCAGAGATGTGTACCGGCCTGGGAGATTTTATAAATAACGGCCGTATTGCCACTGCCGTTCCGCTGATCCTGATAGGCAATGATCAGGTTGTCGCCCGCATCCTTGCAGATATTGAAAACAAATGTGGCGGAGCCCGATGGTTTGTTGTCCACGAGTACACCATTTGGACCAAGCATTTTATTGCCATCAGCATCGAGCAGTTGTGCACGCATATCATAGTTGCCTCCATTCTGGTGATAAAAGGCGATCCATGTTTTTCCGCTGCTGGTGGTGAGCGATTGCATATCGGCCATGGGAAGTCCGGCAACTTCGAGATTCACGGAGGTATTGCTGTTCCATTGTGCATGCATGGAAAATACGCTGAACAAAGCAGCGAACAGTAAGCAGAGTCTGGTCATTTGTTAGTTTTTATTGCCCCAAAAAATGGGCTGGAGGAAGGTACAATTTTATATGGAAAAGCCGTAATTGGTCGCTGGAGGGGCTTGCATTCCCTGATTCAGGGCAGAGCGGGACGGTTAGGCTTTTTCATTTTTCTAATTTTACATTGGAATGTAAGCCCTGGGTGCAGTCTTCGACATCACGGGGTGGATGAGCAAAGCCACAATTCCTGACTTTACCGGATCCTCCTGCTGCAATCACTGCCATTCATTCCTGTCACTTATCTTTTTTTTATGAATAACACACTGGATCCCCGGCTGATGCATCCCCGCGAACAGATCACGATGGTCATTGGACGGATCTATCGTCGCGGACTGACCACGACTTCGGGAGGAAATATTTCGGTCATTGATGAGCATGGTGATATCTGGGTAACCCCCTCCGCCGTGGATAAAGGCTCACTCACTGTGGATGATATTGTATGCGTGAAGAAGGACGGAACGGTGATCGGCCGGCATAAACCTTCCTCTGAGTTTCCATTTCATAAAGCGATCTATGAAAAGCGTCCGGATATAAAAGCCGTGATCCATGCGCATCCTCCGGCATTAGTTTCTTTCAGTATTGTACGCAAGATCCCCGATACGCGTATCGTATCGCAGGCCCGGCACGTTTGCGGCCCGATCGGCTATGCAGCGTACCGTTTGCCCGGCAGTCAGGCATTAGGAGATATCATTGCGGATGAATTCATCAAAGGATTCAGTGCAGTGATCATGGAAAATCATGGTACTGTGGTGGGTGGCAATAATCTGGCGGATTGTTTTCTCCGGTTTGAAACACTGGAGTTCTGCGCCCGCACGATCCTCTATGCACATATGATCGGCAAACCCTCCTATCTCACCGAGGATGAGATCACGGCCTTTGATAAACAACTGCCTGAGCTGTTGCCTGAGATGGAGGAAACTATTTACAGCAGTGCCGAAAGAGAAGTGCGTACCGGGATCTGCCAGATCGTACACCGTGCCTGCAGTCAGGGGCTGATGACCAGTTCTTATGGTACGATCTCCCAACGCTGGCAAGGCAATGATTTTCTGATCACCCCCACCGATGTACCCCGCTGGGATATGCAACCCGGCGATATTGTTCAGATCAAAGAAGGGAAAAGAGAGAAGGGAAAACTGCCCAGCCGCTCCACCCATCTGCATCAGTTGATCTATGAAACCCATCCCGAGATCAATTCCATCATCCTCACACAGACACCTTACCTGATGGCCTTTGCAGCATCTGATGCAGTATTCAATGTGCGGACGATCCCTGAAAGCTGGATCTTCCTGCAGGATGTGTATACCGTGCCATTTGGCGGACAGTTCAACGGCAGCCAGATGATTCCTGATATGTTATCTAAAAATAGCCCGGCCCTGTTAGTGAAAAATGATTGTGCCATTGTAACCGGTGATAAATTACTGCAGACCTTTGACTACCTGGAAGTGGCCGAGTTCAGTGCCAAGTCACTGATCATGTCGGCCAGTCTGGGTCAACTGGTACCGATCAATGATGATCAGGTGAATGAATTAAGAACAGCATTTCTCAAATGATCATTCCTTACGGATGAACAACTGATAACTGCCTTTGAACTGCAATTTTCTGGCCGTCAGCCGGATCCGGTATAGCTGTTCGCCCCATACATTCGATAAGCGTTTGTCGGTTTGCGGAATGCTGTCGGCCGCATAGCTGAATCGTTTTTCATCGTAATTAAGGCTGAGCCGTGTGCCCTCTTTTTCCAATACGATCTTTCCCTCGTTGGCCAACACAGGGCGGGCCCAGACGAGGAAATGAAGGGCATTGGGAGCGATCATTGTATTCAGTTCAAACCGGTCTTCCAACTTCATAGTGTTTCCATCAAGTGTATAATTCCTGATCCAGGTCTTTATCCCTGCATCTTTCGGGTAGGCCATGGCAATATCCGTACTGAATTGATTACGGACAGAATCAAAGCGGCTGTTCCGGGCTTTATACTCCGCGCCAAAAGGTTGCGCTTTACCATTGATCACTGGCAGATTATGGTATTCACTCTGCATGGTCCAGATACTGTATCGTTCCGGGCCGAATGTTTGCCGGGTGTATGTGCCCACACCTGCATCCACAAAAAAAGGTATTTCATTGGCATAAAGGGAAAAGGTGCCCACATCATTGTGGTTATGGCTTTCATTATTGAAGCCGCCTTTCATGGCGAGGAACAGACCTTCCTTGTTTTTGATATAACAAAATTCTGTCTGCGGATACCAGCTTTTAACAGCGGCCGGCAGCCCGGGCTGCCGGCTGCTGATCTCATTGGCGATTGCGATATTTTCCAGTGTCCGGAAAAGATCCCGGTTCATGTTGATCTCTGTATTGCCTTTTTTATCCTGTAAAAGCCAGGCGGCAAAGGATTGCATGTCGGTACTGTTCACCGCTTTCCCGTAACGGTAGATCAGTCCGGCTTCGCCACCTCCTTTGGCCGAAGCATCTGCAAAGTTCACGACCCAGCCCTTGCCCACATAACTACGTACGATATATTCGCCCATGTTGCGGATCATAGGATGTTCAAATAAACG
>CALRQQ020000338.1:0-4508 GCA_943370345.1 Chitinophaga pinensis | reverse complement strand
CAGTCCGGCTTTCCATCCAAAGGTTTCAGCCAGCATATATGATTGTGCGCCGGCCAGCACCGGTATAGCCAGGAAACCCGTACCAATTACCCCAATGGTAAAAATGAGATACGTGAGTTTGCCGGCCAGTGGTTCCAGCGCTTTGGCGGCCTGGTCTACCGTATCTATCTGGCGGATCCCCGCTTTGTATAATACCGCACCTGCTGTAAGAATAATAAAAAACATTACCAGGTTAGAAAGTGCCATGCCCAGATTCACATCCAGCTTCATGTTATCGAGGATCTGTTTATCAACCACCACTTTTTTTCTTTTGTGCGCAATATCTTCTGCTTCCATGGTAGCCTGCCAGAAAAACAGGTACGGCGAAATGGTAGTACCCAATATGCCCACCAGTATGGCGAGAAAAGCTTTGTTGAACTGGATATGTGGAATGAATGCGCCCTTCAACACTTCGCTCCAATCCTGTTCAACCATAAACGGCACCAGTATATACAACAACAGCGACAAACAAAGCCATTTCAGAATAGCAGCCAGTTTGCGGTAGGAGAACTGAATGATCACGAACATCAGTATACCAGTAACCGACACACAATACACCGTTTCCGAAATACCCGGGTAGAGCATATGCGCCACCGCCCCCATGCTCTGTATATCGGAGCCGATATTTAAAGTGATGGCAGGAAAACCAAAAAGCAGCATCAGGTACAATACCGGTTTGGGGTAATGATTTTTCAGAGTTACCGTTAAGCCACGCGAAGTGACCAACCCGATCCTGGCGCACATGGCCTGTATGGCCGCCATCATGGGGAAAGTGAACATGGCGGTCCACAAAGTGGCATAGCCAAACTGTGCACCCGCCTGTGAATAAGTGGCAATACCGGAAGGGTCATCATCGCTGGCACCCGTTACCAGTCCCGGACCCAATGAGCGCAGGATCTTTTTCCAGTTGGTTTTGGGTGATCGTTTCCTATCTGTCGGGGATGATGGCATAATTCCTTTTCTGAAGATCCTGGCAACGGTTATGAGGATACTCTTTTCTTTTCGAACGTTATCTGCTATTAAAATTACGCATTCTTTAGGTTACGCTTACCGCTATCTAATAGACGAAGGCCATACACTATTGTATGGCCTTCTGGATAATGGTAATAAAACGGGCTTGCGGTTACAACTTCTTTATAATAGCTTTTACATTGTCTTCAATGTCTTTATCGTTCATGCGTTTCCCGAAGATCTCCGAACTGGTCCAGCCCTGCCAGATGGTTTTTTCGGTATGCGCATCCATCATGGTAAGGGTCAGTGTTCCCTCTTTGATGGTTTCTTTCCGGTTATCATATCCTAAAAACTGCGAAGGATAATAGACCGGCACATACCGCCTGGTATAGGGGTTAAAAAACCAGCGGGTTGTGGGCATAGAATATACGGGATCGCTCACGGTACGGTTTTCTCTTTGAATGTCTACCTCGTACACCAGCAATACATCCGGATTGGTTGACGCCATACGCCAGCCCTTCTGCTGCAGGTTACGGTCTATGCTTTCGCGGATCTTCCGGTCTACCAGGTCGTTGGTTCTCGGTTTCTGTGTAATACTGTCTTTCTGTGTGCCTACCACCCAGGCATAAGTATTGATTCTGGTGAAATCAATGGTATCGTCTTTTTGTACATAGGCCGCACGATTACATGCTGCCAGCACCAGCACTGCCAGCATGGCGCTCATGAACCAGGGTATCTTTTTCATAACGTGCTGATTGGGGGTTATCCAATACAGTTATACCTGTTCAATCCACGTGCCGGGTGTGGTAAAGGCAGTATAAAGATTTGTGAAAGCGGTATAATCAGTCTGAAAGGGCTTCGGCAATACACAGGGAGAGGGGTTCATCTCCCTTATATCGGGTTTTATACAGCTGTTCTCCGTTTTCGGTATTGTTCTCATTCGGCTGTAATGCTCACCGGTTAACTTTAAATCAAATCGTTTGTATGCCCATAAAGTATCTGTTTTGTTTTTATCTCTTCCTGGTTACTATATCAGTTCCGGCGCAGGTTTCTTTAACCCACAACATGGTCTCTTTCACCGATGCAGCTGTTAAAAAAAATGAACTCCGCGCCATTGGTAAAGCCATCGGTAATCGCCGGATCGTTGTGCTGGGCGAACAGGACCATGGCGATGCAGCCAGCATGCAGGCAAAAGCCCAACTGGTACAATACCTCTGCGAACAGAAGGGGTTCTCTGTTTTGCTCTGGGAGGGTGATTTTTTTGCTTTTCAGCAATTGAAACGGGGGGGTGGTCATGATTGGATAAAAGAAGCCAGATCCATTACCGAACCCTTCTGGGCAAGTGGTTCGGCCACCGAGGCCCTCTGGCAATTTGCCAGCGATAAAGCCAGAACCCAACAACCATTGCACATGGATGGTTTTGCCATGGGCTTCGCCTCTGCTTATTCCAAACAATATGCCGCAGGGGCTTTGGAAAAATTATTGACAAGCAGGTCGCTTACACTCCTTTCTTCTCCGGATCGTTCCTGGTTTATGGCCGTGTTTGCCTCCTTATTATCCGGTCAGCAGACAAACTATACCGAAAAAGAAAAGACACTTTTTTACCAATGGTGCGATCGGCTATCTGAAGAACTGGACAGCGTCGGATCATCTCCTGCGGATGCAGAACAACAATTCGTAAACAATATCAAAGCAACCGCTATTTATCGGTGGACGCGGGCTTACCGGTCAAGACAAATGGCCCGGAATGCAGACTGGTTGCTAAAACATCGATATGCAAAAGAGAAAGTGATTATCTGGACGGCAAATTTTCACGCCATCAAAGAATATGGGCTGGTGGTAGCAAGGGATAGTGTATCGAACCGGTTTTATCAAAATGCCGTTGATAAAGATTCGGTTCAAACCTTTACGCAACAACTCATCAGCAAAGGACATCGCAACCTCTATTCACTTGCCTGCATTTCGCTTTCGGGAACCTACACACCAAGGGCATGGATCAGCACCGATCATCCTGTTGAACCCGTGGCATTTGTACCGGGTAGTATTGAAAAGAGTATAGATTCGGCTACCGCCAGTTCGGTTTTCTGCAACCTGAATCCATTACCCGCCAATCACCCGCTACAGAAAGCTTTACCCATGATTCCCTATCTGCACACAAGAACCCTGACGGCGCAATGGAAAAATGCTTTTGATGGAATCCTGTTTATCAAAAAACAACGCGGGCTGAAAGAATAAACGCATGTTTTATTTACGCACAATATTATAGATGGCCACAGGTGGCGAAAAATACTGGTCGTTCTCATTCTGGCGGGAGATCTTTCTTACCACACCCATTCCTTTTACCACTTTACCAAATGTGGCATAACCCTGTTTATCCGGTACGTTCTCTCCGCCCAGATCCAATCCGGGTTGCTTGCTTAAGCAGATAAAAAATTCTGTGCCGGCCGTGCCGGGTTCGGCCCGGGCCAGGGAGATCACTCCTTCATCGTGCAGGAGTTTTGTCTGCGCCGTGTTTTCATGTGGAATACCCGGTATGCGCACCGCCAGTTTGTTATTGGTTTTCCAGATGCCGCCTTGTATCAGTTCTGTTTTCGGTGCGTTAGAGGGCTGGTTATCCATGGTGAGGGCGCGGTAAAAATTACTGTTGTAATAGTATCCCGAGTCTATATAGGATAAAAAAGCCGCTACGGTTTGCGGCGCCTGTTGGGGATAGAGTTCTATTTCAATATCTCCCTTGGATGTCTGTATCTGTATATGGGGTTTGTTGGGGTCCTGCTTTTGCTGACAGGCGGATAGCGAGAGAAACAGGAGGAGAAATACAACCATGCTGCGGGATGAGGTTTTTTTCACCGCGGAGCCGCTGAGGGCAGGGAGGGTTCGCAGAGGGGTGGAATGATTAGTCATGGAATAATTTCAAACACAAAAATCTGCGTTTTCTCAAAAGCATTAAAATTATTATCGGCTACCAGTACGAGGGTTTGGTGTCCGTTGGGTAAACGCGGACCCAGCGTCATTCCCTCTACATTATCCACATACACACCCAGCGAATCCAGGTTCAGTAATAGTTTTTTGGTAAGCGGTTTTGACGGCGGCGTTTGCCGCAGGGAGGAGTTGTTGCGGATATCGCCCGCTTTGCCCAGATCGGTCAGGTAGAGTTTGATGGTACAGGGCAGGCGGCCGGTAGAGAAGGATCGTTCCATCACGATCATTTTGTTGCCGCCAATGGCCAGTATATCCGGCACCCCATTTACCATGAATGCATTGGCCGGTGTGGTGGGATAAGCAACCGGGTCAAGCCGGTAGGCATACTGTGCCGTGTTCTTCCGGGTCCTCACATCAAAGCGGTAGATCCTGATCCAGGACTGGTTATCGGTAAGTCCTGCCCGCGGACCATCTTCATACAAGGGCTCTTCTGCATTCACATACAGTGTCTGATAGTTGCGATCAAAACTCATTCCTTCCAACACGCCGTTTTGTCGCGGACCTTTTTCAGTTGCCTGCATGCGCAGGTTGGCGGG
>CALRQQ020000337.1:0-4512 GCA_943370345.1 Chitinophaga pinensis | reverse complement strand
GATTGCCCGTTCTTTATCCTCAATAAACCCGCTTATGCCACCGGACGTGGAGAGATCCTTGAGCCGGTCACGGTCGATCTGACGGGACACACCCTGGTCATCGTAAACCCTGGTATCCATGTCCCGACTGCCAAAGCCTTTTCCGGTGTACGGCCCACTGAACCCGAAAAAACACTGAAAGCCATCATCACGCAGCCCATCAGCCGTTGGGCAGATAAACTGGTCAATGACTTTGAGAAATCCATTTTTTATGAATACCCGGAAATTGCTGCTATTAAAGAAGAGCTCTATCGGGCCGGGGCAAGCTATGCTTCGATGAGTGGAAGTGGCAGTACGGTCTATGGTTTATTTCCCGACGGAAAACCATTAATATTGAACCTGCCCCCGGAATATTTTATAAAAGTGCTGTCTGCCTGATCCCGCTCATCCCCGATTAGAAAAAGGGGGCTATTTTTGCGTCCAAAATTCACTGTATGGAGATCTATAAAGAGTTTGGTTTTGATGCGGCCCATTTTCTGCCCCATGTACCGGAAGGACATAAATGCAAACAAATGCATGGCCATACCTACCATCTGCGGGTCTATATACAGGGTACCCCTGATCCGGAGTCCGGCTGGATCATGGATTTTAAAGTATTGAAAGACACCGTACTTCCCCTGATCGACCAGGTGGATCACCGGCTTTTAAATGAAATTCCCGGTCTGGAGAACCCCACTGCGGAAAATATCACGATCTGGTTCTGGGAGCGCATCAAAAAAGGATTGCCCTTGCTCAGCCGGATCGAACTGAAAGAAACTCCCACTACCGGTGTGATCTACGACGGACGCTGATTTCTTGTTTTTTTGTATCTTGCCGGTGCAATGTTTCCCATCAACAGGACATATCACTTTCTCAAAGCCAATCTCGATCTGCTCAATCATCGAGGAGTTTAATTAATGCTCACATGAGTCACCCTTCGGCAAACTCAGGGTGACAACCATTGTCATGCTGAGCTTGCTGACGCATGCCGAAGGGTTAACCCGATTACTTCCTTTAAAATAAAAAACGATGTCCTCTACTATAACTATGTCCCCGACTGCACAGCATTATCTCGAACTTGAAGAAAAGTATGGTGCACACAACTATCATCCGCTTCCGGTGGTATTGAGCCGGGGTAAAGGCGTTTATGTGTGGGATGTGGATGGTAAACAATACTATGATTTCCTCAGTGGCTACTCCGCCGTTAACCAGGGGCATTGTCACCCGGTGATCCTGCAGGCATTTATCGAACAGGCACAACAACTCACCCTGACCAGCCGTGCTTTTCACAGTGACCGGCTCGGTGAATATGTAAAATTCATCACGGACTACTTTGGCTATGATAAAGTACTGCCGATGAATACCGGTGTGGAAGGTGTCGAAACCGCGATCAAACTCTGCCGCAAATGGGCCTATGAAGTAAAAGGCATTGAAGAACATAAAGCCGTCATATTGGTCTGCGAAGGCAATTTCCACGGACGTACCTCTACGGTGATCTCTTTCAGCAGCGATCCTTCTTCCCGAAAGAATTTCGGGCCCTATATGCCCGGTTTCAAAGCCATTCCGTATAATGACACGGAAGCCCTCGCAGCCGCACTGGAAGATAAAAATGTAGCCGGCTTCCTCGTGGAACCGATACAAGGTGAAGCGGGGGTATTGGTACCCGATGAAGGGTACCTGGCAAAGTCCAAAGCCCTTTGTGCAGCCGCCAATGTGCTGTTCATTGCCGATGAGATACAAACAGGCCTGGCCCGCACAGGTCAACTGCTGGCCTGTGATCATGAAAACGTTCGTCCCGACATCCTCATCCTCGGCAAAGCCCTGAGTGCCGGTATGGTACCCGTAAGCGCTATACTGGCTGATGATGAGATCATGCTCACTATTAAACCCGGTGAACATGGTTCCACTTATGGTGGCAATCCGCTTGCCTGTGCCGTGGCCATGACCTCATTGCGTATTCTGAAAGAGGAAAAGATGGCTGAAAATGCAGCGATCCGTGGCGAACAGTTACGAAAAGGATTGGCGGATCTGCACTGCAGACATATTTCACTTATCCGTGGCAAAGGCTTACTGAATGCGATTGTGATCAACCATCCGGATAAAGAAGCGGCCTGGGAACTGTGTCTGCACCTGAAAGAAAACGGATTACTGGCCAAGCCGACCCATGGCGATAAGATCCGGTTTGCCCCGCCCCTGCTGATCACGGAAGAACAGATCGATGAATCCGTGGCCATCATCGGGAAGAGTCTTGAAGCCCTGGATTAATCCGGTCTATTTTTTTATAAACCGGAGCATTCGCTGCCAGCCATTTCCTTCAAGCCGTAAAAAATAAATGCCGGTACGTAAGGCGGCAATGGGTATATGTACGGACTGGGCTCCCTGTTGAAGCCTGCATGTCGTCTGGTATACTTTTTTCCCGACCGGATCAGTGATGACCAATAAAGCGGTGAGGGATCTGCCGGATTTTACTGTTAAAAATGCATCATGGGTAACCGGATTTTCCTGTAACTGAACATGGAGATCATCTGGTGGCCGGGATTTCAGTTTCACTACCAGACTATAATGAATATGTCCATCCGGTTCAAGGATCTTTAAGCGGTAATAGCGGTCTGCTTCACTTACAGCGTGATACAGTTTGCTAAAACTAGTTTTGGTTTCTGCAGGTATGATCGTATCCAGTACTGAATAATCCTCCCCATTTACTGAATACTCCGGGAGGAACAATGCCTTTCCTGGCTCAGCAATCTTCCAATTCAACCTGATCTGGTCCGGAGCAACCAGTAGCGCTTCGAAACTGATCAGTTTTACCGGCAAAGGAAGACTCAGCCGGGATAATCCGAAATCCGCAAAATTGGTGAGTCCGCTGAACTTCACCGTGCGGATATCCCCTCCTGCAATGACCAGCGGCTGTGGCACAGCAGCACTGAGCCAGTAGCCATTACTCCGGCGCCAGGCCTGAACGGGCTCGGTATCAAAAGGAGGTGTATTGAATTGCGGACCAGTCTGGGTTGTCTGATCAAACAGGAAGGTCAGGTGTGCACCGGAGGCCGGCGGATCAACAGCAGGTTGTATATGCCAGGTCAGCAAAACTGCCCCATTGCTGGTATACGGAAAATCGGGTACCACGCCGTCATTCACCCGTACGGACCAATGATGCCCGCTGCCATTTTCGATCAGTACCGGATTATAACGGGTATGTCCAACCGGGAATAATTTACCAGCGACCGGTACATTCTCCAGTGTCAGCACACCCGTTCCGGCGGTACGGATAAAACCGGAAGGTCCTCCCCCGCTGATGGCACCTGATACAGTGAGCCGGTTAGCGCCAAGATCAATATAACTGTCCATAGCCCCCAATGATATATTCCCTTGCACCGTTTTATCCTGCAACAAAGTGATGGTGGTACCATTGCCCGTCTGCAGTCCGCCGGAAGCCGACAGGTTCAGCAGCCCACTCCCGCCCAATACAGCGGTGGCGCCATCAATGACCAGTAACCCACAGGTTGCCGTGGTCGTCAGTGTTGCTGATCCACGGATACCATTGCGGACAGTTTTTTGTCCGGAGGCGGTCAGACTGAGATTTCCATTTACCTCCAGCACGCCGTTCACCCGGGTAGCGGCTACAGCACCTACAGGCAATGTAATGGGTTGGGTGATCCGCAGCACCGGAATAGTATTGCTGTTCACATTTGGAAAGTAAATAACCCCATTTGCCCCCATGCCATTATAGGCATTCTCAAGTACCGCGGCATGTTCATATAAATAGTTTGACGCATGAACGCCTGCTCCAGGTAAAGAAGTAAGACCGCCTGCACTGATACGGAGGATACTGCCGGTCTTCAGTTTTACAGTGGCACCCGGATCTGCAAACAATGGCAGATTACCGGCAACGGATAACTGAAATACCGCTGCGTTATCTACAAGCAGATCATCCCCGGCTCCATCATAAATGGTGAGCTGCCCGCCATGATGTTGCAAAAGACCTCCCGGTTCAATGAGAAGCTGATCGATCCGGGAAAAATACTGGTGTATGATACTATGACCGCTCCGGATCCGAATTCCTGCTGTTTGCTGTCCCGGCAGCTCCGTCGCAGGCGACCAGCTCAATTCATCGGCAGATACTTCCCAATTATTGAGGGAGGACCAATTCCCTGATGCTTGGGTCCGGTAATAAAAAGTAGAAGGAAGAATAAAAACAGGTTCAATACTCAGGTCATCAATGGCCAGTCCGTCATCAGCCCCACTGGCATCCTGATCCACCCAGCGAAAAAAACAGGTACTCCCGGCAGCGATCTGCAAACCGGTGATCGTAGCCGTGATCATACGTTTGTTGGCAGCTGCATTTCCATCCAGTGCACCGGTTGGTGCCGTACTGACGGGTGATGTAAAATCAAGGATATCCAGGTCCACCCAATCCCCGTTGCCCAGGCTGGTGGCATTCAAACTGAATTGAAAATCCAGCCGGTCATTTCGTCCGGTTGAACCCAACCGCCA
>CALRQQ020000336.1:0-4515 GCA_943370345.1 Chitinophaga pinensis | reverse complement strand
CAGCTGAGGCTGACTGCCGACTGCCAACTGAAGGCTGCTTTCTGACAAGAGCGGGAGACCGGGCTCGAACCGGCCACCTGAAGCTTGGAAGGCTACCGCTCTACCAAATGAGCTACTCCCGCTTGAAATGAATATTGAGCATTGATCATTGATTATTGAAAATTACAGGGAATACCCAATTTTCAATAATCAATACTCAATTTTCAAAGAACGTGGGCAAGGATGGATTCGAACCACCGAACTCCGAAGAGGACAGATTTACAGTCTGTTGCCGTTGGCCACTTGGCTACTTGCCCGCCCTGAGCCACCTGCCAGAATCGAACTGGCGACCTACTGATTACAAATCAGTTGCTCTACCAGCTGAGCTAAGGTGGCGATTTTTATGACCGGCGACGCTGGATGATCCGCCGGATCGGGCAATAAAGAACTACCCCATTTTTTGGGAAGGCAAAGGTAAGGGAATTTAGATATTGCAAAAATTTTATAGTGATTTTTTCTGCTGAAAATCAAGAAATAGTTAGCAGAAGGAACGGCTGCAAGTCGGAAAGTCCGGAAGTCCGGATGAAATATATGGGGAAACTAATCACTATGTTCATAAAAGACCGGTATTTTTCTTTCGGTCTTGCCGTCTTCCGGACTTTCCGACTTCCGGACTTTTCATAAAAAAAGGGTGGATCTTCCGATCCACCCCTGACATTTTTAAGCGGCTTGTTTCTCTTTTTTTCTTTTTATCTGGCTCACGAGCGAGTCGAAAGCGCTGTCGAACGATTCTTCAAATGATTTACTGGTTGATTTTACAAAAAAGTTGTGGCGTGGAACGTGGACCCGGATTTCTGCTATTTTGTCTTTAATGGAATGTACCACGTTGTCCAATTTCAAAAACACTTGTACCTGGATGATGCGATCGCTAAATACTGTCAGCTTTTCCAGTTTTTTGTTAACATACTCCATCAGTTTGCTGTCAGCATTGAAATGAACAGTTTGAATTTTTACGTTCATGGTCATCATTTTTTAACTGTGAAACAATAAATAAAGAACTTGATCGAAAAGGTTTTTCTTAGGGGTTCGGTTCTTTTATCACATTCAAGTTACTAAAAAAGATGACGTATTCCAACAAAAAAAACCCTTAAAATTTCAGGATGCGGCAGGAGAAAATCAGCCCCGGGGATGAGCTTTCTTATGGATGTCCTTCAGCTTTCCGATCGTATTGTGCGTATAGACCTGCGTAGCCGCCAGGCTGCTGTGTCCGAGTAACTCCTTCACTGCATTCAGATCCGCCCCGTGATTCATCAGATGGGTAGCAAAACTGTGCCGCAACACGTGCGGACTTTTTTTATCCAGTGTACTGGCCTCCCCCAGTGCCTGATTGACCAGCGCCCAGGCATACCGGGCATATAATTTCTTTCCTTTTTCAGTAACCAACAGACTCTCCCCAGGTTTTTCAAACTCCTTCCTTTTCAACTGCTGATACTGGCCTATTGCCTGCAGTAATTCCGGACTTACCGGGATCACCCGTTCTTTATTTCCCTTACCGAGGACCTTTATATGTCCTCTCGATTCATCAACCTGACTGTCCTTAAGGTTGATCAGTTCACTCAGGCGCATACCTGTAGCATAAAAAATTCCAACCAGCATTTTAGCATTCAGGCTTTTCCAGTCCTCCGTAGCTACAGTGAGCGTATGAACCAGCCCCCGGACCTCTTCCTCCTTGACAAAAACAGGAAGTCGTTTGCTTTTCTTCGGACTGATCACCGTCCCCATGGGCGATTGATCCACTACTCCTGTTTTTAACTGGAATTTAAAAAACGATTTCAGGCTGGAGATTTTCCGGTTCAGGGTAACGGCTCCCAGCCCCTTGTCCTTTAAAGAAGCTAACCAACTACGGACAATTGCGGGTTGTACTTCCCCGATATTCCGGATCCCGTATTGTATTTCGAGAAAGTCAAAAAAATCAGTCAGATCCGTGGTATAGGCCAATAAAGTATGCTCGGAATACCTTTTCTCAAATTTCAGGTAATCCAGAAAAGGCTGAATACTGGAGCGTTCTTGTACAGGCATAAAAAAAGACAGCTACAAAGCTATTAAACTTTGCAGCTATCTCAAGAGTATATTATCCGGCAGGGATTAACTTTCGATCTTACCGCTGGCCAGCTGCTGTTTGTAGATGGCTTTAAGTACCTGGCCCCTGCGCTTTACAGATGGCTTGGTGAAACTCTGGCGCTCACGCAGTTGCAGGAGCACTTTGGACTTCTCGAATTTCTTTTTGTACTTCTTTAAAGCTTTGTCGATGTTTTCGCAGTCTTTTGAGTCGATGATCAGCATAAATTATTGATACCCCCTTCGGTATTTTTTTTAAGGAACGCAAAGATAGGCGGGAAAATTGAAATGAAGAAATGAAAAAAGAAATGATTTACCTTGCCCCCATGTTTACCGGGATAATTGAACACACAGGAATAGTTAAAGAGGTCATTTCCAATGGTTCCAACCGTAGTTTCTGGATCGAATCCCCCATTTCGGACCAGCTGAAAACCGACCAGAGTGTGAGCCACAGCGGGGTTTGCCTGACCGTGGAAGAGGTTCAGGGCTCCCGGCACCGCATTACCGCGATTGATGAAACCCTGAAAAAAACCAATCTGGGAAACTGGGAAAAAGGCTCCCTTATTAATCTCGAACGTTGTCTGCAACTGAATGGCCGGCTCGACGGCCACCTGGTGCAGGGGCATGTGGATGCTACCGGTACCTGCACCGGTAAGATTATAAAGGACGGAAGCTGGGAATTTGAGATCTCCTTCCCCCGTGCCTTTGCAGAACTTGTAATTGAAAAGGGCTCCATTTGTTTGAACGGGATCAGCCTGACAGCCTTTGCAGTAAAAAAGAAACATTTCAAAGTAGCTATCATCCCTTACACATTTGAACACACTAATCTGAAAACACTCGAACCCGGACAAACAGTAAACCTGGAATTCGATATGATTGGAAAGTATCTGCTCAGAAGGCTATCTTTGAAAGACTAACACTAACCCCGGTCTTTCTGATGAACCCAGCACCCGCGCACAGGCAATATTATCCTGCACTGGACGGCCTCCGGGGACTCGCTATCTTATTGGTGATCGTTTACCATAATTTCGGCTTTATCAATTACTTCTTTTTTGGCTGGTTGGGCGTGGACTTGTTCTTCGTTCTTTCCGGCTTCCTCATTACTGATATTTTGCTGAACACCGCCGGCAGACCGGATTACCTCAGAAATTTTTACACACGAAGATTGCTGCGCATATTTCCCCTGTACTACCTGGCATTATTACTGTTCATGTATATCATACCCGCACTCACGCATTCCTTCCCGGCCGGATATTACCGGGAGAATCAATGCTGGATGTGGACCTATCTGCAGAACTGGTTGTATATTTTTAAACCTGCCGGTGAAACCACCGGATTGCACCATCTCTGGTCACTGGCCGTGGAAGAACAATTCTACCTGCTCTGGCCACTGATCATTATCCTGCTGAAAAAACCGCGGCGCCTGCTGCTCTTTATTTCACTGGTATTATTAGCTGTGATCGGCCTGAGGTTATGGATCTGGAACTCACAGCTGGCCAACCTGGCTTATTTCAATCTCTATACATTCAGCCGTATCGACGGTCTTTGTATCGGCTGCATGATCGCCCTGCTGCAACGGATCAATCCGGGTTTTCTTACAAAGAATACCTATATCGTGGTATTCTTTTTCGCGGTCGCCAACTTCGCCTTCTTTTTTATCAACCGGCATTATAACTTTAGTTTTCCCTATCTGGCCATCGCCGGCTACACCACTTTTGCCATGACCTTTGGCTTACTGGTGAATGAAGCGGTCACTAATGAAACAAGGCTGATCACGATCATTTTTAACTGGCCTGTTTTACGTTTTTTTGGAAAGATCTCCTACGGGCTGTATGTTTTTCACTGGCCGATCTACCTTATGCTGACCCCGGTACTTTACCAGTTAATAAACACTCCCGGCAACATGAAACTGACCCAGTTTATCTGTTCCCTGCTGGCAACCGGGATCGCTATAGGTGTAAGCCTGTTGAGTTATCATTACTATGAAAGTTATTTTCTTCGGCTGAAAAACAAACTCAGCTGACACGTGACTGCATTACAAACAGTAGAACATGATCAGCCCCGGAAGAAAGGTCGTCTCCTCATAATATTCAGGCAAAAAAGCTAATTTTGAAATACCCGGATCATTACAGGCAATATACGGTCCCGGCCTCCCCCACTATGGTTCAACAAGTCATTATTCTGATCCCGGTATTTAACGACGGGAACGCCGTGAACGTATTATTGAAAGAACTGGCAAATAGCCTGCTGACATCAACTTCCTGTACCTTCAGGGTATTAGTAGTGGACGATGGTTCCACCGAACCGCTGACACTTAGCGCCCCTTCCGGATTAAGCACTTCTGTATTACATCTGGTACGCAACAACGGACATCAAAAAGCAATTGCTATCGGGTTATCACACATCAGAGAGCAATAC
>CALRQQ020000335.1:0-4517 GCA_943370345.1 Chitinophaga pinensis | reverse complement strand
GGGAATTACAGGTTAGATACACTACTGCTGAGAAGGGAAATGTTCATTTTTTGCAGCCAGTTGTTCCCGGCAATACTGGTTGAATTCCGTTTCATCCACCACATTGGTTTCGTCGATGAGTTGCTGAATGATCTTATTGTTTTTAAAGTCAATGGTCAGCAATCCGTCTTTCAGGATAACATTATTCAACCCGCTCCATTTGATTTTTTTTGGCGGGAAACTCGGGTATTCAACCCTTCCTTTATTAACAAGCACTTTCAGTTCCCTTCGGGCAATATAAAACAGCAGTACCAGTACAAGACTGATAACACCAATGATATAAAAATGAAGGAAAAGCAACCATATCAGCGTGCCGGAAGTAAGGGCCGATTGTATGGCCGTTGAGGTCTGATGGGATTTACGGAAGAACCATTCAAAAATCAGTGGTATAGCGATCAATGCAATCCCCAGAAGGGCATACCATCGCCGGGCAGCATTGTTTTCATAATAAGCCAGTGTACTGAAAGCGGTCAGATGAATAATGATCAGCAACCAGCCCATGGTATCATAGAACTTCGCCTTGGTGTTGGGCAATGACAATACATAGTCCTCAGTAGCAGCCATGGATATTAAGCGTTGGAAGTGACCAGCAGGTTACACAATTTGAACAGCACCCTGGCGCCTACATTCGCATTCCAGTCGGAATCGCTGACGCCTACCTCGCAAAGGTCGAAGCCGATGATCTTCTTGCCACTCTGGCGGAGCAGTTTCAGCATATAGTATACTTCTTCCATTTCAAATCCGCCGGGTACGGGCGTACCGGTATGGGGACAGAGTTTGCGGTCGAGTCCGTCGATATCAAAACTGATATATACTTTTTCCGGCAGCTGGCTGATGATCTCTTCGGCAATATGTTTCCAGGTATCGCCACCAAACTGGCGTTCTTTGATCTCCCGGTCAAAGTAGGCGATGACTTTAAACGCGCTGTTCTTGATATAATCCCATTCCACCTGGCTGTAATCACGAAGGCCAACCTGTACCACCCGTTGTAACTGTTCCACTTCTTTTAAGGCATTGAACATGATACTGGCATGTGAATGCTTAAAGCCTTCGTAGGTGTCACGGAGGTCGCAATGTGCATCGATCTGCAGAATGCCGAACTCACCATGTTTTTCGCCGAGGGCTTTCATAAAGCCAAGTGGTACACTATGATCGCCACCGAGTATACCCACCAGTTTATCCTGGTCCAGCAGGGCCTTGCTCTGGTCATGGATCCATTGGGTGAGGAATACACCCCCTTCATTCACTTCTTTGAGGGTCTTGCACATGAACTGGTTAGCGTTCACATCATCACCTTTTGAAATATAGTCTATATACAATTCCGCTTCCTTTCGCAGGTAATCACTCTTCATCAGGATCTTGCGGTCTACCGGGCGCATATAAAAACCCTGTTTCCATGCATCGGGCATTTCCGGATCAAACAGGTCCACCTGGTAACTGGCCTTGAGGATGGCTTCCGGTGCCCTGGCGGTACCTGCTCCATAACTTACGGTTACTTCCCAGGGTACAGGAAGAATGATCAGCCGGGCACTCTCTTCATCCGAAGGGAGTCCGAAAATATTGTTATTAGGATTACTGACGCTGTTAGGGTCGTAGGAGGAAAGGTCTACCATGTTGAATTCATATTGAAAAACGTTGCAAGTTACAGGGCTTTTGGGTAGCCGCAAAAAGAATCATCAGTCTGGTACCAAAGGAGGCGGGTATTGTTTCCTGCAAAACCAGAAATACCCTGCTAACGATCAGGACGGAAACGGCTATGATCATCCAACCCTGGTTGAATCTTTCTCTATCGGATTGTCTTTTAAATCTTTGCGGGTAAAAAAAATCCCGCTGCTCGCGGGATTCAATCTTTTATTTTCGGCTGAGATTTTTCAGGTGGTGAACATGTGAAGCAAGTGCCAGTCGCATTTTCGGGTACTCTATATAGGTTACGCCAAAATCCTGACAGGCTTTCTTGATGATCTTGCTGATCGCCGGGTAGTGTACGTGGGAGATCTTGGGGAACAGGTGGTGTTCTACCTGGAAATTCAATCCGCCTACCAGCCAGGAAATGACTTTATTCTGGGTGGCAAAATTGGCGGTTGTTTTTAACTGGTGAATCGCCCATTCATCTTCCATCCGGTTATGATCATTGGCATGGGGGAAATGAGTATGTTCTACGGTATGGGCCAGCTGAAATACGATACTCAGCACAAAGCCGGCAAACAGACCAAAGACCAGGTAACCTACGAGCCATGACATAAAGCCAAGCTGTGTAATGGGGATCACCACGAAGATCACAATGTTCAATAGTTTAAAGCCCCAGAAAGAGATATGGTCCCAGGCACTCATGGGCTTGAGGGGCACATCACCGATCTTTTTCAGGAAATATTTTTTATAGTCGGTCACAAATACCCACCAGATATAGAGCAGGGAATAAGCCGCCCAGAAATACCAATGCTGGAACCGGTGGATCTTATAATATTTCTGCGTATCACAAAGACGCAGGAGGGGACGAGCTTCGATATCATCATCCAGTCCTTCGATATTTGTATAGGTATGGTGTATGATATTGTGCTTGGTCTTCCACATAAAGTTGTTGGCTCCTAGGAAGTTCAGCGAAAGTCCGGCCATATAATTGACCCATTTTTTCCGGCTGAAGCTACCGTGCATGCCATCATGCATGATATTGAAACCGATCGCCGCAGTAAGTCCACCCAGGACCACACATTCGGTCAGGGCCAGCCAGGTGGCCGGTGTGAAGAAGACCAGGTGGGTATAAACCGCTACATAGGCAACCACCAGTACTACAGCCTTGAAATAAAGTTGAAAATTACCGGTGTAAGATTTGCCGGCTTCGTGAAAGTAATCGTTGATCCTTTTCTTGAGTTCTGCGTGAAAAGTCTGGGCGTTACCTGAAAATTTTGGAAAATTCATTATTGATACTTGTTTCGGGTAGTAAAGGTAACCTATAATGCCCATATTCCGTCAAAAACTATCCCCTGAATGAGCAGAATCATTTACTGTTAAAGTCCTGCTAATTCACGACTTATGTTTCATTTTGGATGAGTGCATCGAGGTTCCGGAGCCCCAGTTTTTTTTCACTCAGAAAGCCTTCTGCATAATCCACGCCGATTCGTTTTCCAAACATACGGGCCCTGGCAACCACTGCTTCCAGAAAACCGGGTTTGGATATATAGGTTTGTGGCCCTGTCTGCGGACTGTTTCCGGTATGAAATTGCGTCGTGTATGCTTCTATGGATTTCATCCGTTGGGCAAAGACATCGCTGATGTCAACCAGGAAATCGGGTTCGTGGTACCAGTCCTGCATATACTGCAATACATAGGCAGGACGCCAGCGTGCTTGTGGGTGACCTTCAGCATCAGTGGTCTCAATTTTGGCAAGTCCTGAAAGAAAACAGCTGTCGCTGATGAGGCTGCCGGCACGGCCATGATCAGGATGACGATCCTTCAATATATTCCCGATCACCACAGTGGGCTGGTATTTGCGGATGGCACTGATCAGTTGCAATTGGTGGGCTTCATCATTGCGGAAAAAACCATCCCGCATTTTCAGATTTTCCCGGGCATGTACACCCATGATCATAGCGGCATTGGCTGCTTCCTCATATCTTGTTTCAATAGTGCCTCTCGTTCCCAGTTCGCCTTGTGTGAGGTCCAGGATCGCCACTTTTTTCCCATTGTTTATTTCGTTGATCAGGGTGCCCGAACAACCGAGTTCCACATCATCCGGATGCACACCGATGGCCAGTATATCCACTTTCATAGTGCTTAGTTTTTTTGACCCGGCAAAGGTATTTGTTTCAGGGGAGAGTCGCGATTTTAACGTAGGGCGGGTTGCCGGGCCCGGTATTGATTACCATACCAGGAACCGTCAATTTCCCGGACAATATTCTCGATATCCCGGTCCATTTTGTTTTCCCTGATGTTCCACTCCTGTTTGAGGTTGCCACCTACAAAAAAAGCGACGGTCTGGTAAAAGCGGGCATTGAATCCGCCCTTGTATTCTTTGATGATCTCGTAACAGTTGTTGCCGGTTTGCCGGTTGATCAGTTTCATCAGGATCTTGCCCTGGTACACGGAGAGGTTGGTGAGGGGTTCACTGAACTCTGATTTCAGTTCTTTTTCGCGTGACTTAATAATGGTCTTCCGTTCTTTTTTGGCGGTTATGCCGGTAAGTTTTGTATTGATCTCATTGATCGTGGCCCCGGCAATTCGCGCATAGGGATAAGTTACATAAACTGCGTTGCGGAGACGGGTCCATTCCTGGATATACTTCTGTAGTTTTTCCGGGGAGAGATTGGATACCCAGGCCATCTCCATTTCCTTGTAATTGACGATCTCAGACTGATACCAGATGGCCGGCAGGATGATGGTGTCGTTAGGCCCCCATTTCTTTCGCTGCTCTTTCATGTATTGCAACGCCCAGTCAGTAGAATCCACAGCAGGTTCCGGTAATACAATTTGCGCTGATACCG
>CALRQQ020000334.1:0-4535 GCA_943370345.1 Chitinophaga pinensis | reverse complement strand
TGTCTACTTCTACCTGCGAAAAATCTGGATGAAGCGTGAGGTCGAGATTCAGAGAGGAGGTTACCGAGATCTTGGCGTCCAGTCCGATATCAGATTTGTACTGGGTGGGAGTTTTGTTCGCATAATCTTTCGACAGACCACTCAATACATAAGGGATCACTGAAACATTGGGTCCCTGCACTGGCGGCGGTTCATCCCATACCAATACACCTGTGTAAGCGAGGGAAGCTGTGGGGAACTGCCGGGGTACCGGTGCCCAGCTTGATTTTTCGGTTGTTTTCAGATCGTTTCTGCTGAAATTAATGCCCCATTCCCGGATCCCTTTTTTATAACGGATGGTTTTAAAGGGAATGGCCGCTTCAAAGATCCAGCGATCGGGGTAATCGGTAACGGCAGATGTCCATTTGTTGTCCCAGTTCAGATCGGCTTTTCCGCCTTCGTATAAAGTGGCATCCCACTGGGCACCTGCGGCATTGGCGCCGAAAGTGAAACCGTTGGTCTGGTCTTCAAAGGGGTCAATGAAAAAAATGAAGTTATCATTCTTGCCGAAATTGAAATCCCTTCTTAAAGATTCCACCATATTGGCACCCGGGATCTTTTTGTAACAGATGGCGATGATATATAGGTTATGATCATCGTAACACATCCTCACATCGGTAGGTACCGTAGCCATGCTGGTATCCATGGGCAGTACCATATAAAATTTATCGGCCCGTTCCGCTTTTCCCCAGGCAGGGTCATTGATGGAGCCATCCACCTGTACAGCAGTATTTGTCCGATGAATAGGTAAGCGAAAAGCGTCGTTCTTTTTTTGGGCAGTAAGTGTCAGCGAGAGGAGCAGACCGATGAGGGAAAAAAATCTTTTCAATGCAGTAAATTTCCTTTGGGGGCGATAAATGCCTGTAAGGTAAATCCTATTTCTGAATCGTATCTGCTTTCCCGCAGGAAAATCAAAGCCACGAATCTGCAGATAGTTTTTCACCTGCGAACCCGTGGCCTCATGAAGTTTGTTCGGATTATCTCCAGCCGTCACCGTCAAGTATATTGCCGATACCACCGAGAATGCTGCCTTCTTCTTTGCGGCTGGTAGTAGCATAACGCAGTATTCTTCCGGCCAGGCGGCTGATAGGCAGGGTCTGGATCCACACGGTTCCTGAACCCCGCAGGGTGGCAAAGAACAAACCTTCGCCACCAAAGATGGTGTTCTTGATACCACCTACAAACTGGATATCATAATCAATGCCATTGGTGAAACCCACGATACAACCAGTGTCGATGCGCAGTGTTTCGCCGGGTATCAGACGTTTTTCAATTACATGTCCGCAGGCATGCAGAAAAGCCATTCCATCGCCTTCCAGTTTCTCCATGATAAATCCTTCGCCGCCAAACAAGCCGGTACCCAGTTTACGCTGGAACTCGATACCGATGCTCACACCTTTGGCTGCACACAGAAAAGCATCTTTCTGGCATACCACTCTGTTGCCATAACGGGCCAGATCCAACGGTATGATCTTTCCGGGATAGGGAGAAGCAAAACTGACACTTCTTTTTCCATTGCCCACATTGGTAAAAGCGGTCATGAACAGGTTTTCGCCTACCAGCACCCTTTTCCCCGCATTTAATAATTTACCGAGCAAGCTGCTGTTCTGCTGCTGCTGACTGCCATCTCCAAACAAGGTTTCCATCTGGATATTGTCATCCATCATCATAAAGGCCCCGGGTTCAGCAATGGCTGTTTCATTGGGGTCTAGCTCAACTTCTACATACTGCATTTCTTCACCAAAAATGCGGTAGTCTATTTCGTGGTTTTGTAACATTTTTTTGTTTTTATGAATATAAGAAAGCTATGTCGGGTGTGAAAATATTTTCGTGATGAGCGGGAACGATTGGCGAATTAGCGGATGACGGATTGGCGGATTGGCGGATTTTAATGCACAAATCCAATCCGTAATTCGTGAATCCGCCATCCGCTAATCCTCTCCCCAAAAAAACCGCCTCCGAAAAGGAGGCGGTTCAATGATAAAACCAAAATCAACTGTATCTTATTTAGCCGGTGAATCTTTCATTTTACCCAGCCATACTTTTTTGCCCTGGATTCTTCTTACGAGGAACATGATACCAACCGTAATGAAGAAGAACGGACCAGTGAAACCTAAGAGCGCCACATACTTGGTGCCGTAGAATTTCTCCATCGGTCTTCTCAGTCTTTCGCTGATCAGGTACATACTTGGTACCATTACCAGTGTTAAGAAGAAAGCGAAGATCAGACCGAAGATGATGGTCCAGCTCAATGGTCCCCAGAATACCACACTATCACCGCCAATGAAAATATGCGGATTAAAATGGGTGAAGAGGGAAACGAAATCGATGTTGAACCCTACGGCCAATGGCAACAGTCCCAGCATCGTGGCCAATGCCGTCAGCATTACCGGAATGATACGGATCTTTCCGGCCTCAATAGCGGCGGCCCTTGTTTTGTATCCTCTGCCGCGCAGTTCATCGGTGAACTCGATCAGCAGGATCCCGTTTTTGATCACGATACCTGCCAGACCGATAATACCCACACCCACCATGATAGTGGCCATAGACATACCTGTGATGGCATAACCGATCAATACCCCGATAATGGAGAAGAAGATCTCTGTTAATACGATGAACGGTTTACTCAGGCTGTTAAACTGTAATACCAGGATCAGGAAGATGAGCAGTAAAGCAGATAACATTGAGGTTCCGAGGAAGCTCATGGTTTCGGCCTGTTGCTCTCCTTCACCCGTCTGTTTGATGGTTACATCCGACGGGATCCTTGTTTTGTCTTTGAACTCTGCGATCTTCTTGGCCAATTCCGCATTGATCGGTCCGGTCAAGGATGGATCGGTTACATTGGATTGCAGCTGAATGGTACGTTTTACGTTCTTACGTTTTACACCACCCGAAGTATTCGTATAGTCAACCGTAGCCACTGCATTCAGCGGAACCTGTTTGATACCCATGGTACTCATATCACGGAAAGTGATACGCATATTCATCAGGTCGTTGATATTGTTACGCTGTAACTGGTTATAACGGATCTGGATCTTGTATTCATCTTCACCATCTTTCAGTTTGCTGGCTTCTTTTCCGAATACGGCGGCACGGATCTCCATACCGATCTGTGCGGTACTGATACCTTCGCGTAAAGCCCTTTCACGATCTATGTTGATGGTTACTTCGGGGTTCTGCAGGTCTACATCCATTTTCAACCCTTCAATGCCGTTGATCCGGTTCGTATCAAGGTGGTTCTGCAGGTCGTAAGCTACCTTGGCGATCTCGTCAAAATTATCACCGCTTACTTCAATGTTTACCGGAGGATCTGTTGGCGGACCAGCATCTTCCTGTTTAACTTCAATCGTGGCACCAGGTATTCCCTTCATCTGTTCGCGGATGGCAGCCATTAACGGAGCAGTGGATTTACCATGTCTTTTTTCAAATTCTACAAAAGAAACCTGGATCCTTCCGAGGTTACTCTGGGTACTACGGTTATTGTCTCTCGGATTATTGGCACTCACGGCAACGTTCACGATCACACTTTCTACAATGGCGTTTTCTTTGCCGGGTAATTCTTTGTCCAGTACTTTATACACCCTTGATTCAAGGATACGGGTAACCGAATCGGTTGCCTGGGTTTTAGTACCGATCGGCATTTTCAGGTACACATACACAAAGTTGGGATCTCCGCTAGGGAAAAACGGTTTGGGGTTATTCCGCAATATCAGCATGAATAAAGAGATCGGGAATAACAGGAATAACCAGAGCATCAGTCTCGCCGGACGTGCGCCCTTCAATACCCAATGCAGCATTTTCTCATACTTGTTCATCAGGTTAGGCAATACCTTTTCCTGGAAAGTATGTATCATATCGCGCAGCACAAAACGGTTCAGTACCATGAATCCGGCCATGGTCAGCAGGAAGTTGCCAAAGCCATGCCATCCGGCCAGATTGAACAGTATACCGAAAGAGATCATGGCCCAGAAGAATGGGTTTCTGAATACTTCTTTTTTAGGCTTGTCAAACTCCCTTCCATCGGGGCGCATAAAACTTACCGCAAATACGGGGTTCATGATAAAGGCTACGATCAGGGAAGCTGCCAGTGTCAGGATCAGCATGGTAGGCAGGTAGATCATGAATTTACCAATGATCCCCTTCCATAGCAATAACGGGAAGAACGGAGCCAGCGTGGTCAGTGTTCCTGCCAGTACGGGAATGAATACTTCACCCGCCGCTTCTTTTGCCGCTCGCTGAATTTTAACTCTTCCGTTATTATAGATCCGGTGTGTATTCTCGATCACCACAATGGCATCATCCACAATAATTCCCAATCCGAACAACAGGGCAAACAGCACGATAAAGTTGAGGGTCACATGTGTACCCACGATCGAGTCTGCCGCCGGTAAAAAGAGAAAGGCCACGAACACACTTAACGGTACGCTTAATGCCACAAAGAAGGCGTTGGTAACACCCATGAAGAACATTAATACCAATAATACCAGCACGAAGCC
>CALRQQ020000333.1:0-4538 GCA_943370345.1 Chitinophaga pinensis | reverse complement strand
GGGGACAATCAAGATTAACGGAAAACTACTATGATAGTTGGGTATGATCGCTTGAAAATCGGTGAAATCTTACATCGGATAGGTAGGGTAAAATCAGGATGAGCTTTCGTCCGGAATCAGCACAGATTCACCGAAAACACTGCATTTACAGGGTTTGGCCGAATGCATGCGATTGATGCAGGAATCCTCAGCTAAAGGCAGTTTTAACAAAATCACCGTGTCCAAAGCTTTTACTTCACGTAAAAACTTTACTTATTTTTGCGGGCACCGAATTCTCATCACAAAACATCATCCATGAAACAAGTTAGAAACCTGCTCTCCGGTATCACCTGCATTCTCGCTATCTGCCTGTTTATCAGTGCCTGCCAGTCTGAACCGGCCAAAACAGAAGCCAAACCCTCTGCCGACAGTGTAGCGGCCATGCAAACAACCGATAGTACCAGCCATGCACTGGAACACCTGCTGGTTGACAATAAAAAAGACCCCAGCTGCGGTATGCCTGTTACTGCCGGCATCAACGATACCGCTCATTACAAAGAAAAAGTACTGGGCTTCTGCTCCAAAGAGTGTAAAGACGCTTTCCTGAAAGATCCTGAAAGCATGATCGCTGCAGCAGAATTGAAGAAATAAACGATAGACCTGTTGATCAACAGGTTTATCGCACAAAATACAAAGGGCACATAGTGATATGTGCCCTTTTGTTTGCAGTATGGTAGATACATTTAACTGAACAGGTACTCCACATCTTCCTTCGTCAGCGTTTTCACAAATCCTTCATCGTCTGTGATCAGGTCTTTGGCGAGGTTGCGTTTACGCTCCTGCAGTTTTAAAATTTTATCTTCTACCGTATCGGTACAGATCATGCGATAAGCAAAGATATTTTTGGTCTGCCCTATACGGTGGGTACGGTCAATGGCCTGCTGCTCTACCGCGGGGTTCCACCAGGGATCCACGATATACACATAATCGGCAGCGGTTAAATTCAATCCCACACCTCCCGCTTTCAGCGAGATCAGGAATACGCGGCAGTTCTCATCATTCTGAAAACGATGGATCGCTTTCTCCCTTTCTGCCACGGTGCTGCTTCCGTCAAAATATTCATAGTCTACCCCCAGCTCCTTCATTTTCTCTTTGATCAGCGCCAGCATACCGAGGAACTGCGAAAAGATCAACGCTTTGTGGTTACTGATATTCTCCGTGATCTCCCTGCCGATCTCTTCCAGTTTCACCGATACGTTCGGGAAACGTTCTTCTTCTTTCACAATAGCCGGACTATCACAGATCTGTCGCAGTTTCATCAGACCCTGCAAAATAGTGAGCTGCGATTTCTGGATACCCTGGTTCTCTACCACACCCAGGATCTTATCGCGGTAATCATTCCGGTAAGCATCATAGATCTTACGCTGCTCATCGCCCATTTCGCAGAACAATACCATTTCCTGTTTTTCGGGAAGATCTTTGGCCACCTGTTCTTTGGTACGCCGCAGGATAAAGGGATATAATAATTTCCGTAGATGGTCTTTCTGTTCTTTTTCTCCAAACTTATCAATGGGCACAGAGAACTCCTGTTTAAAAAACTCCACACTGCCCAGCATACCGGGATTGAGGAAGTTCATCTGCGCAAATATGTCGAATGTATTATTCTGCAAAGGCGTTCCACTCAAACACAAACGGTTTTTGGCTTTCAGCAGTCCAGCCGCTTTGGTTACTTTACTTCCAGGGTTTTTAATGGCCTGGCTTTCATCCAGGATCACATAGTCAAAACTTACCTCCACAAACTGTTTGATATCGCTGCGCAGGGTACCATAGGTAGTGATGATCACATCGATCGCAGGGTCTGCTAAATTTTCTTTTGACCGGCTGCCGCCATGGTGCACAGAGAAAGTTAAGTTGGGCGTGAATTTTTTGATCTCGTTCTGCCAGTTGAACATCAGCGTGGTAGGACAAACCACCAGCGCCTTCAGACTGCCGTTTTCTTCTTTCAGGTGATGAATAAAACTGAGTGCCTGGATGGTTTTACCCAAACCCATATCATCTGCCAGAATACCACCCCACTGCACTTCGCGCAGGTAGTTCAGCCACTGGAAACCACTTTCCTGGTAAGGACGCAACACTTCGCGCAAGTGTGCCGGTGCCGGCACTTCTTTGATGGAGTGATTGTCTTTGAGGCGCTCATATTTCTCTTCGAGCTGAAAAAATAATTCCTGCTCATCGCGCTGCAGATATAATTCCTCGATCACACTGAAGTGATACTTGCTCAGTTTCATGCTGCCCGACTTTCCATCACCCACACGGAACAGCAGCGAATATTTCTTGATCCACTCTTCCGGCAGAATTCCCAATGTACCATCCTGCAGTTGTACAAACTGCTGTTTGTTGGTAAGTGCTTTTTTCACTTCGTCAACAGTCACTTTCTGTTCACCGAACAGGATCTCCACTTTGGCATCAAACCAATCGGTATTGCTGCTGATGAAAATTTTGGTAGAAGGTTTGGCCGTATTGAACCGGAAATTTTTCAGCGCTTCAAATCCGAATACGGGAATATTCATTTCTTTCACTGCATCCACAAACAGGAAAAACCAGTTGTTACGCAATACATCCGTTCCCTTCAGCGCCAGCACATTGCCTTCTACCGGACGTATAAAGGCCGAGTGTAAGGATTCTATCTTTTGTACAAATTCTTTTTCTGCTTCCAGGTTACGTTGTATC
This sequence comes from Chitinophaga pinensis, assembly GCA_943370345.1. Lineage (GTDB taxonomy): Bacteria > Bacteroidota > Bacteroidia > Chitinophagales > Chitinophagaceae > JJ008. The sequence continues at coordinate 1,829 of CALRQQ020000333.1, read as the reverse complement.
ACCAGCAATTTATCGGCAACGGGTAAGATGATCTTTTCTTTGTCTACCGGCCGCACATCGTACCCGCGGTAACTGAATACCGGTTGAAAGAGCAGGTATTCGCCTTTCTCTTTCAGTAAAACTTTTACTTCCGGTTTACAATCTTTGATCTCTTCTTTTTGCACATTGGTAAAATGTACATTGTATTCTTTTGACAAAGGAAGAATGAACTGCTGCAACTGCACGGCCCAATCTTCTGCGGCAATACTGATCTTACCACTGGGTAAAAATTTCTCTACCAGATTAATATCTTCTGAACGCTGCCAGGTAAAAAACTGGTTATGGTACTGGAAGAGCAACGCAGATTCGCTTTCGTTGTCTGAAATATTCAGGTCGGCCAGTGGTAGTTTTACCCGGCAATCCACTTCGTACGTACCATTGGCATAATTCACTTCAAATTCCGGACTGATGAATTGCTGCATCAGTTCTGCCTGCTGCAGGTTGGAAGTGGTAAAGGTTTTACGGGCCGGCAGGTAAAACACAAAACGACTTTCTGCCAGGTCGGTAAATATTTTTTTGAATTTGGGATGCAGAAACTCATTGATAAGGTGGCGAGTTTCTTCGGGCAGTTCATCATCATGTTGCTGGATGATATTTTCCCAGATCCCACTGAACGGCGAATTGCGGTTCAGGTAACGGCTTACTTCGCCGGGCATCAGTTTACGTAATTGCTGCAGCAGCATTTTATCCTCTTCACTGAATACTTCGGTGTTGATGAATTTGGCCAGGTCCAGCTTCACGGTTTTGCTGATATATTTTGTCAGCTCCTCATCCGCTTCGCCCTGTACCGCTTCCAGCTGTACATATGGGTATTGCAGTTCATTGGCTGTAATGACCACCCCCAGTTTCAGGATGGTTTTATCGGCCGCTTCTTCTACCAGTATCTCTGCCGGCGATTTTACGGGCTCTTCTTCTGCAGGCCTTGGGCGTGGTTCTGCACCCGGCGTCTGCGATACCCGTTTGATCGTGGTATCCAGCACCCGCAGAAAAGGTTTGCCATCGGTATAGGTAAACTCGAATTTACCTTTCAGGTCATCCGTTAACGAGTACCCATAGAGTGCAAGTAATTTATTTTTTTCTTTGTCCCAGTTGCGGATACTGTCAAAATAATTCGGTCCGTAATTATGTAGTAACTGCAGCAGCAGAATATTTTTATGCACACAGAGCGGATGTTCCGTATCGCTCTGGCAGGTGCAGCTGGTATCAAAATTCCTTTCTTCGTTTTTCTGGATCAGTACTTTGAACAGTTCGCCCTCATACTCCAGCTCGGCCAGCACACGTTCGTCTTTGGCTTCCAGGATATTACTCCGGCCACTACGGAGGTAATTTTCGGCCGCTTCAAAATTTTCCTGTGCCGATAACATACGGATCAGCTTCAGCTCCAGCTGTTTCATTTTTACTACGGTGTGGCGCTGGTCGTAAATGGTTTCTTTATCGCCGAGTAAATTTTTGTCGAGCAGATCCTGCAGGTGAAACAGGGCACCGGCTTTGTGGCGACAGATCTCTGAGAGATTATACGGACAACTGCAACGGAGCGATAATGTTTTGGGATCTTTGAACTGGTTGATATGCACTTTGTAAAAAGTGGCATAGCCATCATCCTTCACACGAAATATCACCGATGCCATCAGGTCATCATACTCTACCAGTTCCACATTGCCAAGGGCATGGATCTTTTTACCACGACGGATCACTTCTTCTGTGCCGCTGTTATAGATATGTTTGATCAGGTACGGTAATGCCATGTTCTGTTGGCCATTTAAATTTGATCACCTGGTGAATGCTGTACC
>CALRQQ020000332.1:0-4543 GCA_943370345.1 Chitinophaga pinensis | reverse complement strand
GCCGTACCGATCTCACTGTACCATTCCCCGCTGTTGCGGATGATCGGGGCAATGGCCGCAAAGGTTTCGACATTATTGATCAAAGTGGGTTTGCCCCAGAGTCCTGATTCGGCGGGGAAGGGAGGCCTTGGTTTGGGCGTACCGCGTTTGCCTTCAATAGAGGCAATGAGTGCAGTCTCTTCACCGCAGACAAAAGCACCGGCTCCGATACGCACTTCTACATCAAAACTGAAAGAGGTGCCGAGAATATTGCTGCCGAGCAGCCCCATTTTCTTGGCCTGTTTGATCGCCTGTTCAAAGCGCTTGATCGCCAGCGGATATTCACCGCGGATATAAGCGAATCCTTTGTTGGCCCCGATGGCATAACCGGCAATGGCCATACCTTCGAGTACGCGGTGCGGATTGCCTTCGAGTACACTGCGGTCCATGAATGCACCGGGATCCCCTTCATCGCCATTACAGATCACGTATTTCTGGTCGTTCACATATTTATAGACACTTTCCCATTTCAATCCTGTCGGGTAACCGGCACCGCCCCGTCCGCGGATACGGCTTTGTTTTACTTCGGCGATCACTTCTTCGGGACTCAGTTCAAACAAAGCTTTGTCGAGTGCGAGATAACCATCATAAGCCAGGTATTCTTCGATCCGTTCGGGATTGAGTTCACCACAATCTTTTAATGCGATCTTGAATTGTTTTTTGAAATAAGGATCTTCCCGGGAATCAATGAAGGGTTTTTCCCGTAGTTCTGCAAAGAGCAGCAGGTCTTCCAGTGGTTTTTTTTCTACTAACTGACTTTGCACGATCTGTTCAATATTGCTGCAATCCACTTTCTGGTACATCGTATGTCCGGGTAAGCATTTCAGCAATGGTCCTTGGTTACAAGGACCCATGCAGCCGGTGGGGATCACTTCCACTTCATGTTCCAGTCCGCGGGCTTTGATCTCTTCATTCAATTTTTTCATCACTTCTTCGGAGCCGGAAGAAAGACAGCCTGCACCACAGCAGACACAGATCTTTTGTTTGGCATGTTCGAGTTGATCCCGGTTCTTTTCCGTTTGTATGATCGATTTCAATTCCTGCCGGTTCATATCTTTCTGATTTTAGCATTGAGTTTTTCTATAATTTCTTCCGGGCTGGCTTTGGCTTGTACTTCTTCATCTATGACCACGGCGGGTGCCAGTCCGCAGGCGCCGATACAACGGGCCACCTGTACACCTAACTTATTATCTGCACTTACTTTTCCAGCTGCAATGCCGGTTTCTTTTTCAATGGCCTGAAGGATCTGTTGCGCCCCTTTTACATAACAGGCCGTACCGGTACAGACTAAGCAGGTATGTTCCCCTTTTGATTTCAGGGAGAAGAAATGATAGAAGGTAACGGTGGAGTATACCCTGGATGGAGGAAGATGCAATGCTTTGGTGATATAGCTCAGGACTTCCTTGGGTAAATAGCCATAGGCATTCTGGGCGGTATGCAGGATCTCGATCAGGGCATCGGGCTGGTAATGTTCTTTTTTAAGTTTGGCCGCGATCAGTTTGACACGGGGATCCGTTTTGGGCAATTCCTTTTCCGGAACAGCAGTGGCGCTTTTCATATATAGTTCTCCCGGATTTTTATGGTTGAATAAAAATGAGTAAGAAGGGCAATCGTTATAGTACGTGGCTGGCAGTACATGCCTTGTACGGTTTGGGACAATGCGAAGCTAGACAGGTGGTGCAGGGTCCGATATGATTTAAGTCATATATAATCCTGTTGTTTAGCAATCTGTTAATTACGGGAAGTCGCTGTCTGTTGCAATCCGATCAAACTGACAGTCCGCTGACAATTCACACGGCCCGGCTGATCTCTTATCATATTGGGGTCTGATAGCCGTCATAGCCCGCCATGCTGATTCGTTCTAATATAGCATCCGCTTAGCCATTCAAAATTCATCGCCATATGAATTTCTATTTAACAGGGTTGTATCTCCTGCCTGTACTTGTTGGCGGAATACTCCTCATCGCCCCGGCAGCCCTTGCAAGGATCATTGTTATCCTCAGTTCCATTCTCTTATCTGTCCTGGCAGTAATTGTCTATTTTAATGTAACCGAACCTGTTTATTTTACCGTGCCCCACTATGTGAATGAACTCGTTGCCGGTGCCGATATTCTGATGCTGCTCTACTTTGGATGGATTGCCTTGCAGCGCCGGAGTATATTGGTTGGGGTATTGAGTATTGTACAACTGGGCGGACTTTTTTATTTACTTCAAAACTTACCGGAACAGACAGCACTGCCATTTATGGTGGATAAGCTGAGTACGTTCATGTTTCTCCTTATTAATATCATCAGCGGTGTTATTGCTGTTTTCACCTTGCGGTATATAGAAGAGGAGAACTGTACAGCTTTTCGTAAAAAATTCTTTATTGCCCTGCTCTTCTTCTTTATTGGTGCCATGAACCTGGTGGTTTCGGCCGATAACCTGGAATATTTCTTCCTGTTCTTTGAACTGACCACCCTGGCTTCCTTCCTTTTTATCGGATTCAGGAAAGATGAAGTATCCGTAAAAAATGCGCTGACTGCTTTATGGATGAACCAGGTGGGCGGTATCGCCATACTGGCCGCTATCTTCTTTATTGCCTATAATGGATATGGAGAAATTACCTTCAGTAACCTGCTGGCCCATGCCAATGCAGATGGTATTCTGTTGCCACTTGCATTATTGAGTATTGCGGCTTTAATTAAAGGGGCCCAGTTGCCCTTCAGTAAATGGTTATTGGGAGCCATGGTTGCTCCCACACCCGTGAGTGCGCTGCTGCACTCGTCTACGATGGTGAAGATCGCGCCCTTCATCATGTTGCGTTTATCGCCGGCCATAAAAGATACACCGGTGGCCATGGTGATCATCGGACTTACAGCATTTGTATTTATTGCCTCTGCGATCAGTGCCTTATCACAGGATAATTTCAAACGGATACTCGCTCATTCTACGATTGCCCTCCTCGCTCTAATGATAATGATGGCAGCGGTGGGTACCCCTGTAACCGTAGTGGCTTCGTTAGTGCTGGTCCTTTTCCATGGTATATCAAAGTGCATGCTTTTCCTGAATGCCGGTATATTGGAACGGGTATTCCACCTCAAAGAATCCTCTGATATGGACCGGCTGGGTGAAACGGGTCCCTTTACGGCATTGGTCATGACGATCGGGTTCATGTCACTATTGCTGCCACCCTTTGGGGCATTTATCGGCAAATGGCTGAGTATTGAAACACTGGGTGCGTTAGCTACGGAAAAAAAATTGTTAGGTGCCTTAGTATTGGTGGCCGTTGCGGGTGGTGGTGCGGTATTGTCCCTGCTATATTTTAAAGTAATGGGATTGCTGATCAATCGCACCGGTGAAAAAGATCAGTTGCATTTTGAAAAGACCGGTCCGTATTATGCGGCTACCATATATATATTACTCGGGTTGCTGCTGCTCACTGTGGCTGGATTGCCCATGCTGCTCACGGATTATTTTGCACCGGTTGCATCAGCTACCACCGGTCAGCCGGTACCGGTGATGACCAATGGCTGGCAACTGTTCATCGGCACCATGCATATTCCATTAGTACCGATGCTGATCGCTTTTCTGCTTTTACCGGTAACGATTGTCGGAGCCATGTTTATTCATTTCCGTCATGTGGACAGGGCCAAAGAATATATGTGCGGGGAGAAAGTGAACTATGCTTTCTCTTCTTTCTATTTTTCCACAGACAGGGTCGTCCCGTATTTTTCAGCGGCGGGAATCCTGTTTTTCATTGCGCTGATCCTGGTGGCACTGATTTAAACTGATTGTTATGAATGACTACCTGATCCCTGTTCTGCTGATCCTGCTGGCGCCTTTTATCGGCGGACTTGTTTATGGGATCGACCGTATTGTAAAAGCCCGTATGCAGCGCCGGATCGGACCACCCCTTTTACAGCCCTTCTATGATTTTCTCAAACTGGCCGATAAGCGGCAGATGATGGTCCACTCCACCCATGCATTTTTAGGCATCATGCATTTTGTATCGCTCTGGTTTGCCCTGGCCGTTTTATTGCTGGGTGGAGACCTCATCCTCGTGATCTTCCTGCACCTGCTCTCCACGTCCTTACTGATCCTGGCGGGTTACAGCACCCGCTCAGTCTTCAGTCATTTAGGCGCCAACCGGATGGCCATCAGTGTGCTGGCCTATGAACCAGTGCTGATCATCATAGCCGTATCTATCTTTATGGTCAATGGCAGTTTTGATACGTCCGTTGTATTTGCTTCTGATCAACCCTTATTATATAAAATGCCGCTGGCTTTTGTTGCCCTCTTACTGATCTTACCCATTAAACTGAAAAAGTCACCCTTTGATGTGGCTGAGGCACACCAGGAGATCACCGGGGGCGTGGAAATAGAATATTCCGGTTTGTTTTTTGAGGCGGTCTATACAGCTAAATGGCTGGATTATATTTTCTGTTATACCCTGGTCTTTCTGTTTGCGGGCAGTAATATTTATTTGGGTATCGGATTAGTTGTGTTCACTTTCTTTTACCTG
>CALRQQ020000331.1:0-4551 GCA_943370345.1 Chitinophaga pinensis | reverse complement strand
TGCGTAGCTCAACTGAATAGAGCATCTGACTACGGATCAGAAGGTTTCAGGTTTGAATCCTGACGCGGTCACTAAGGTCTCACAGAAATGTGGGACTTTTTTTATGCCCACTTTATTTCCTCATCTCCATGTTTTAAGTTCTATGTTCTTCTCTTCATAAAAAAGAACCCGCTCATGTTGAGCGGGCCCTTTTTAGAACCAATTTCTAATTGCTAATTATTAATTGCTAATTACCATTTATCCTCTCGCCTTGATCAACTGCACCACTTTACGCTTCGTTCCCTGTATCAGTTCCGCATAGTAAGTGCCGCTGCTGTAGCTATGGCCGATCTGGAACGTACTGTTCGATCCCAGCTTCGATCTGGCATCCACTACCCTGCCTGCCCCATCTATCACACGCAGGTTCACAGGGGTTTCATACTTACTCTCCAGTTTCAGGGTGAAGTAGGTAGTACTTGGGTTCGGCATCACCGTCACTTTCAGCTCCTCTTCACTCTTCACTATCAGTTCTGTCTTCTCTGCTGATACAGACTGTGTTACCCCCGCATTGTTCACCGATGTGATCGGTGCCGCAGGTGCACTGCAATCGTAACTGTTCCAGATCACTTTGTTACCCTTGCTCTCTACCTCCTCCGCTATGAACAGACCCGTCATATACACATCGTCCTGACAGTTCGAAGCTGTGTGGCCCCTGTGGTCGCAGTCGTTGTGCTCATGGCCACGGTGTTTACAGTCTTTGCTGCTATGTGATTTGTGGTCACAATCACCATGTTTGTCATCATCATCATCCGAGTCTGTAGCCGTTACACGCAGTTTACCATTCGGCATCAGCACATTGGCGATCACACGCGTATCTCCTCCCTTCACCGTGAACTTCTCCTCATCCTTGCGGTTATCGGCCATATAGAAGCTTACTTTGTAGCTCTCAGGGTTTACCAACACCTGGCTGCCGATGCTCACCTTATTGGCTACCCGTACACTCGTGTTCGGTGCAAAGCGTACATAGGTGTAATCATTGTTCTTAGCTCCCCTGTCGGCCGTAAAGTTCTCTATGTTCAGTACCGTGCTCGTAAAGCGGATACTCGCTCCCTCTTCCAGACGGATATTACCGAAGGTAGTACCAGATACCGTTACACTGATACCCTTCTTGATCGTCAGGTTCTTGTAGTTACCCGATAAGGTAGCATTGTTCTGTGAGGCTGTCAGACTTGGCAGGCTGTTCGTTGTGGCCGTATTGTACTGCATCGTTGGCAGGGTTACTGCCGCAATACCGATCAGTTGGCTGTTCAGCGTAATGCCGGAGCCGTCTTTATCGATCTTGGGTGCTTTTACAAAAGAGCCCGCGCCTGTTACGCCGCTATAGCTCTTGAACTCCGCTTCGCCTTTGGCTGTCATCACACCTACACTGCCGCTTAATACTTTGTTGTATTTGCCCAGTTCTACTTCCTTGTAAGCAAGGATGGTGTAGCTGCTGCTTAAAGTTTGTTTCTGGAAGTTATATACCGCTGCGGTGGCACTTACACAGCCTGTTACCGATGACTGGGTGTATAGGTAGTAGTTACCGTCTGCATTGGTTAAACCAAGGCTTAATACAGGATTGGCAGTGAAGGTTCCCGGGGTATTGCTGGCTGACCAGCTATACAGGGCAGGATTAATGCTGGAGGAAGCCGTTAAGCTGGTCTGGTTACAGAACGCATCGGCATTACTGCTTACATAAGTAGCTACCGGTAATGGGTTCACCACTACTGTTGTGCTGCCCGTGCTCGTATTGCCGTTTACATCCGTTACCGTCCAGGTAATGGTGGAAGAGCCAATGCTGAAGGCGCCCGATGCATCATAGCCAGTGCCTGTTCTGCTGGTAGCTCCTGTTACCGCATAGGTAACCGTGGCGATACTGCAGTTATCGGTGGCCGAGGCCACCGGGATCGTGTACTGGTTGCTGCCGCTCGCATTGGCACAGAATACCTGGGCCGCTGGCAGCGTTACGATCGGTGCAATATTATCGATCACCGTAACCGTAGCTGTGGCTGCGTTAACGTTGCCGTTTACATCGGTTACCGTTAATACAACTGTATTGGCTCCTACATTGGCGCAGTTGAACGTTGTTTTATCGAGACTGATGGTAGCAATACCACAGTTATCGGTTGAATTATTGTTGATCTGTGCTGTAGTAATAGAAGCATTGCCGCTTGCATCCAATGCAATCACGATATTATTGGTGAGAACAATTGGTGCAATCTGATCAACTACCGTTACAATCGCTGTTTGGGTAGCACTGTTACCATGGATGTCCGTTACCGTTAAGGTAACCGTGTTGGCACCTACATTAGAACAGTTGAACGTGGTTTTGTCCAGACTCACTGTTGCAATACCACAATTATCCGTTGAGCCGTTGTTGATCTGGGCCGTGGTGATTGATGCTGTACCATTGGCTGATAACTGGATAGTGATATTATTAGTGATCACTACCGGTGTTTCGTTATCTGTTACGGTTACCAGCTGTGTATGGCCCGATGTTAATCCATTCACATCGGTCGCATTCCACATAATCGCCGTTATACCTACCGGATAAACATCCGTTAATAATAAACCATCTGTTCTTACTCCTATCACACTGGCAATACCACAGTTATCTGTTGCAGCTGGTGCTGTTATGCTGATCTGCGCACCACATACACCCGCATCATTGTTCACCGCTATATTGGCCGGTGTAATGATCACCGGTATTTCTACATCCGTTACCGTGATAGTGAACGTACAGCTCACAGATCCTACCGGATTGGTAGCCGTAGCTGTAATAATATGTGTACCCACTGTAAAGAAGCTGCCTGAGGTTACTACATTTCCATTCTCAGTATATACAATTGTAGAAGCAGGGATCGCAGTAGTCTCTGTGGCTGCAAACGTAACATTCGTTCCACACTGACCCGCTGTTGAGGTAACTGCTATATCTGCAGGACATACAATCACAGGTGGCAAACCGGTTACTGTTACTGTAAAGGAACAGCTAACCGTTAATCCAGCCGCATCGGTAGCTGTATAAGTGATAGTAGTAGTACCGATCGGGAACACAGAACCACTGGCCGGACCACCGGTTCTTACCGTGGTTACGCCGGTACAATTATCTGTTCCAACAGGCGCTGTATAGGTTACAACGGCTCCTGCTGCACTGGTGGCATATACTTCAATATTATCCGGACAAACAATTACCGGAGGTTGATTATCGATCACCGTAACGGTCTGTGTAGCCGTCTGGCTATTACCATTTACATCCGTTACCGTCCAGGTAACCGTAGTAGTACCTATCGGGAAGATAGCAGGTGCATTATTGGTTACAGTAGCCACACCACAATTATCCGCTGTTACCGGTGTGCCCAGATTAACTGTTGCTCCACAGGTACCCGGTGCATTGTTAACCGTTTGAGCTACCGGTGCCGTAATCGTTGGACGCTGGTTATCGGTTACAGTTACATCAAAACTATAGGTACTGCTGTTACCTGAAGCATCCGTAGCTGTGAATGTATTCGTAGTGGTTCCCACAGGGAATATGGATCCACTGGCCAGACCTGCCGTTTGCGTAATCGTAACCGGTCCGTTACAGGCATCGGTTGCCGTAATACCACCAGTACCATTACCGCCGCCCGACATTTCAAATACGACAGTGATATTTTGTGAAGGACTATTACAGGTAACTGTATTAACACCACCCCAGTTCGGATTGCTATAACCGCCCTGAAGATCGATACAAGGACGAACCACATAGCCATTCTGGTCACAACTACACACATAGCCATTGGTTGCCGATAAAGCACCCGGACCACCACAGTTTCCTACTGCCCATGTTCTTCCGTTGGTTGTCCATGTTCCATTGCCCCCGGTTCTGAGTGCATTGGCAATCTGGGCTATCACAGCAGGATCGGTTACCGAAACTCCTGTCTGGTCGTAGGTTCCTTTAATGGTCAGTTTGGTATACGTATTACCAGCCACTAACTGATTGGTAAACGTTGTCCATGCATTACAATAGGTATTATTCGTGGCACCCTGTACAAAATCCTGTGAGAAAACGATCGCATTATCCGGTGCATATTTAACCACTGCTCCACAAAGGTTAGCATCGGTGTTCACCTGCTTGTTGGCAGGACCGGTAATGATGGGTGCAGTTACATCACGTTTGGTTAAAGTTATACTGCAGTTACTGCTGTTGCCAGCTGCATCTGTTACCGTAAAGTTTATGGTCATATTACCAGAACCGCTGATTACTGTACCCGCAGCAGGACTCTGGGTAATCACCAATGAACCCGCTACAGTACAATTATCCGTTGCTGTTAACAGGCTTCTGTAGTCTGGTAAAGTAGCACTGCAGCTCGCAGACATATTGATGGTCTGGTTAGGTGCACATACAATTACCGGTGGTGTGGCATCTCTTACCGTAACCGTGAAGCTACAGGTAGAAGTATTGCCGCAGGCATCTGTAGCGGTATAGGTTACCGTAGTAACACCTACCGGGAAACTGGCGCCAGACTGGTAATTGCTCGTTAATACAGGTGTTCC
>CALRQQ020000330.1:0-4571 GCA_943370345.1 Chitinophaga pinensis | reverse complement strand
CCAATCGCTGTCATGCTGTGTGGCGGTAATAAATTTCAGATTCTCCGGGGGCAGTTTAAACAGACTATAGTCTCTCGGACGATCGGCTAGCCTGAAACCACTTGTCTTCCGATCAGCTACCCCGATCTGCCAGAGCAATTGCTTCTCTTTTGCCAGCGGCCAGTTGATCTTACCCAGCATGGTGGTCATTCCATCGCCCACTGTAATCTTATCTTTTCTGAAATCAGTTGTTGAATTATTCCCGTACATGTACAGCGTATAAGAACCCGGTCTTACTTTATCCAGTACAAATCGCCCATCCGTACCGCTGCGGGTATAATACTGGTAGCCCCGGCTTTGCGCCTGCCAGTCATGGTCCGGGGCAGCAAGGATGACCATCGCATTCGCGACAGGCTTTCCTTCTGACAAAACTATTCCACTCACCATACCCCGCTCCAGGGTATACGCTTCATGCTGCATCCATTCATAGGGCCATTGAGTTATTTCCTCTCCTGCCCTTTTCTTTGCATCTTCCCAAATGGCAGCCGTTGATTTTCCTTCATTAAAATAGAGAAAGAAAGGCCCGTTCAATTTAGTCCAGTCATCTGTGATCAGGTTATCCCCCTTCCGTTTATCACTTAGGAAATGGCCACAGTTAAACAAATTGATCAGGTAAGGATTACTGTGTACATTCTGGTATTGTTTCGTAGGCCCCCCATTCAGGTACTCATGACTGGCCTGGATGGTGAACATCCCAAGACCGGATTGTTGTCCGGCCATGCCATGTACATGCCGGCCTTCTATATAATCCGCATAATTGTACTTGGTATAGATGCGGCCATCGGCCATCTTATAGGTCCAGTCCTGGATCTCCTCTTTCAGTTCCGCCATCGCAGGCATAGGACCTTGTATACTATCCCTGACCAGGTGATAATCAAATAAGGACTCATCGCTGCGGATGCCCCAGCGGGTCTGGCCGAAATTGCCCGTGGAATCGTTGGCACGGTGCGTTTGCACGAGGTAGCAATAGATGCCCGGATCATTGGCACGAAGAATATACCGGAGATCGTATTGAAAATGATTGGATGCTTCGTGATAAAATGAGAGTTCCACCAGTTCATCCGAAGACCGGATCACTTTAAACACCGCAGGGTACATGGAAAATCCGGGACCAAGCAGGTAGCCCCGCTGGTCTTTTCCATTGAGTAAGCTCTTGCCCCTGTAAATTATTTTATTCAGATCTGCATTCTGTTTATCAAAGGAAATACTGACTACAGGGTTGGACAAGGTGACCGCATTCCCTTCTTCCAGGATACGTACCTGCGCCCTGAGCAGCATTGCAGGCAGCAGGAATAAAAAAACTATAATTAGTATTCGCTTCATATAGCCTCCATCGTAATTAAAACATTTTCTTCAATCCTTCCCACTTCACCTTCCATGTGCCATCTTTCGGGAAACCAATATTCTTTTCCTTATCCGCATCGGCGCCGGTACACATGAGTGCCACCGCATTGAGTAATCCGCCATTCCCGGGCAGGTAGATCGTCAGGCGGTCATCCTGGTAATTATGCCCGTTGATCAGATAGGTATTCGTCCGCACCGGCATCAGCAGGGCATTCACCGCATCGTTGGGACGATGCAAACGTGCAGCGGTCATGGCCATCAGCGGATAATCCCAGCCCCAGGTCTCATTCCAGTCCCACATCTTTAATACGATATCATAGGTCCGGTTCATGACCGCTGTATCGAGTCCGTTGGCAGCGGGGATGCTGCTGTATGCGCCTAATACAGCCGGATGATCGGTGAGGTATTTTGATCCTTTGGTATAACAGTCAGGGGTATTACCGGCTGCGAGATACACCCCATTTAATTGCGGAAGCGGAGCGAGGTTCTTGATGATATTATCCCAGGTCGTATTACGCGGTAATCCACTCCGTATCCGCCATTGCTGTGCCACTTCCAGGGCCCAGCTCCAGTAAGATAATTCATAGGTGGGGTTAAAGGTCTGTACAGCTTCAAAACACTCCTGTGCCGGGATCAGTCCTTTTCCGAGATTATATTTATTGGTTACCGGATCTTTGGTGGGAAAGGAAGCCATGAAGTCCGCTGTCTCGAATAACAGCTTACTGTATTGCTTCAATATGGCCGGATCTTTTTTCTGGCGGTACAGCATTTCGGCCATATAGATGAAGTGGGGTTGCTGCCAGATGAGAAAAGCACCAACAGAGGAAGGCGCTTCATCGCCATTATTATCGGTCATCTTCTGCCAGCGTAATCCGCCAAAGCCCTGCCGTTTGGCAATGGCCCTGGCTTTATCGGCGACTGTAAAATACCAGTTGAGACTCCGCTGCATCAGTTCGGGTCGTCCCCACTGCGCATAATGCGCGGCATGCCACCAATGCATTTCCAGATGGGGCTTACCAAACCAGCTGTTATAGGTGAGCCCTGTTTCCTGAGGTGGAAAAGCCGAAGCACATTGGATGCGGGTGAGGTATTGGGAGAGGATCACTCTTCTTTCCAGTTCAAAGGCGCGGGGATCCGTGCTGCCGGAAAAATCAACGGCACCACCAGAGTTCCAGAAACGTTTCCAGAAAGCTGTACTACTCTTACTGATCAGGGTGAAATTACCCACTTCTCTTTTTGTCATTTGACAAAAATTCACTGTGACCTCCCAACTGTTATTTTTAACCATTGCCGGTGTCAGTATAAAATAATGCGGCCCCTCCTGTTTCCATTGGGTGCTGCCCGTCCAGAATGTATTGACACGGTAAGTAGTGGAATCGAGCCTGCGGCTGATCAGTAATCCAAAATCGCGTAAAGCCAGCGCAGTCGATTGATGAAGTTCATCAGTACCCCAGTTATTCCCTACATCCTTGAACTGTCCGTTGGGATAGGGAAAACGGAGCCGCACACTGATGCGTTGCTGATTCAATAACGGTGAAATAATCCGGAAAGCGACTGCTTCCTGCTGATCATCACAGGCGGTGAAGACTTCCACCGGCTCGCCCTCCACGGTGAATTTACTGTGAATGATCCCGGTCCACATGTCGAGTTGCTGATCGATGTCTTTTATATCTGAGGCATTGGCCATTGTACCGTCTTTCTTTTTTATTTCCATACCTACGTTACCCAGTTGCAGGCGGTGCGGGTTTACCCGGTAGTAATCCACGGCCTTCTTTGCATGATCGGGTTCTTTGATCTGAACCGTGTAAGAGATTTTTCGTCCTTCGAGGTCGTAGGTCCGCAGGGCTTCTTCTCTTTTGTAGTTATCGGTATTGGGGAAACTGTGCCAGCCCCAGTCGGACTGTGTACCGAGGGGTACGCCTTTGGCATAAGCATCGGGGAAGGATTGCATACCGGTGGCATCGACGGTGAAAGCGAAGCGTCCGTTGCCGACGCTGAGGGAAGAGAGGGAGTCGATTTTGTTGACGTGGATCGTGTGGCGCTTGACGAGGGCCTCGCGGTTGATTCGTTGGGCGTATACGCCGGAAGTGAGAAACAGAAGGAATATAAAAGCGCTATTTTTTTTCATGTGCATTTTTTATAATCATGTCACCCCTTCGGGGTTTTGATGTGCCTTATCTCACTTAATCATTTTTCTATAATCATATCAGCCCTTCGGGCTTTAAAAGTTCAAAATTCATCATAAACATCGGCGATGGTTCCCTTCTCGCTTCTAGCTTCTTGCTTTTGTGTCACCCCTTCGGGGCTCTCAGCTATCCTCCCCTGATTCTTTCTACAATTGTGTCGGCCCTTCGGGCCTGAATACAGTTTCCTTTCGGCTTTATAATAATGTCACCCATTCTGGGTTCCCCGATTCCAAAACCCGTGTTTCCTCATTTCTATAATAATATCAGCCCTTCGGGCTTTAAAAGTTCAAAATTCATCATAAACATCGGCGAGAGTTCCCTTCTCGCCTCTAGCCTCTAGCTTCTAGCTTGCTTTCCCCCTTCTCGCCTCTACCTTCTAGCTCCCTCTCTCGGCTTCTTTCTTCTTTAGAACACGTTATCTACTGCCGGCCGACTATACTGTTCCTTACTATTCGTTGTCTTCGGTAATCCAAAATAGAAATATAAGGTTCTTTTTTTACTGCCATCCAGGTGATTGGGTTCGCTCATGGGACCATATACCCGGGTGTTGGTGGTGAGACCGGTGGCCAGTTTGGTGCCGATGGGCGGAATGCAATCCAGGAAGGAAATATTGCCTGCCGGGATCTCAGGATGGGGTTTGTTGGCACTGCTCAGTGCATAAAAATCAAAGAGCCTTACAAAGAGACCATTATCCGGGGAAGCAATATAGAGTTTGCCTTCCACGGTACTGAGCTCCAGCCAGGTAATATCGCCGTAATAACCTTTGAACTCGGGATAGATATGGGCGGAATAACCGGTATGGGTGTTGTTATAGATATTCTGCCAAACATTCACAGGTGTGCCGGCCATACGGTTCTTCCATTGACGATATGGTCCTTTACCGAGCCAGCGGGCACCGAGTACATAATTCTCCGGGTAATTAAAACTGATACCGGCAAAGGGCAGATCACCCTTGGCACTGTATTCGTATTCTAGGGTGGTCCAGCCACTGCTATTGATCTT
>CALRQQ020000329.1:0-4576 GCA_943370345.1 Chitinophaga pinensis | reverse complement strand
TATATCCATGACCTGAGTAAGGACTGGAACTTCAATAAGAATGCCTATGCCGATATGTGGCGGCTGAAAGAGAATATCGGTCATAACGGGAATCTTTATCCCACGCACGGTCTGGGTCCGATTGCCCAGTGTATGAATATTAACCGGGGCGACCGTTTTGATCATTTGGTGAGTATGAGCACCAACGATTTCACGATGAATAACCTGGCCAAAGAAATGGCAGCCAAGGATGATTTCTTCAAAGAATATGTGGACCGTCCTTACCGGGGCAATATGAACACCACCCTGATCCGCACATTTAAAGGCAAGACGATTATGGTGCAGCACGATGTGTCCACCCTGCGCCCTTATTCCCGTATTCACCTGGTAAGCGGCACAAAAGGCGCTGCACAGAAATGGCCCGGGCCGCAACGGATCGCTTTAGGACATAGCTGGATGAAACCCGAGGATCAGAAAAAACTGGAAGAGCAATATGCCCTGCCCATCGTAAAACATATTGGGGAGATCGCAAAAGAAGTCGGCGGACACGGAGGCATGGACTTTATCATGGACTGGCGACTGATCGATTGTCTGCGGAATGGTTTACCACTGGATCAGGATGTATACGACGGTGCCACCTGGAGCTGTCTGATGCCCCTGAGTGAGCGTTCAGTGAATAAGAAATCAAGGACCATCGATGTACCCGATTTTACAAGAGGAGCCTGGCAAACCAACAAACCGGTGGATCTTACACTCAATGGCGGCGGCACGACTGGTGTCCGGAAACAAAAGCCATCCTTGCAAATGAAATAGTTTCAAAACGAACTTTTTTATACTGCCTGCTTTGTTAAACAAAGCAGGCAGTTCACGTTTAATCCTGTAATTTTATAATTGAATTAACTGCTTCTTGACTGAACGACTATTTTAATGAAGGCACTGACAGTTATAACAGACCCCGTCTACAAAGAACCCGCCGGCTTTACCGCTTACGAAAAATTCTGGCTGAAGTACATCCTTGATAAAAGAGATCTTCCGTTTATACACCTGCTTACGGCGATCCATCTCCTGGTAATACCAGTGGCCATTTTGTTATACACCCCCTTGCTGGATGGCTGGTATTGGTGGCTGGCCTATATTCCTTATTTCTATGTATCCCAGATGTATTTCAAAGGCCGGTTCGGATTAATGCTGCATTGCATTTGCCACCGCAAACTTTTTAAAAAAGACTACACCTGGATTTTTCATTATATCATCTGGATCGTCTGCCCGTTTTTTGGCCATACCCCTGAAACCTACTTCGCCCATCATATGGGCATGCATCACGTGGAAAATAACATGAAAGAGGATGCCAGCAGCACACTGCCTTATCAGCGGGACAGTTTGCGGGGCTTTCTGTCCTATCTGGGACGGTTTCTTTTTATGGGTGTTGCGGATACTTTCATGTATTTCTTCAGCCGGAAAAGAAAAAAATTCTACATGCGCCTTACAGCCGGAGAATTTTCCTTTTACCTTTTCTGCATCGGCATGTCCTTTGTGAACTTTCAGGCCACACTGCTTATTTTCATCATTCCTTTTGTATTTGCCAGGATCGTAATGATGCTCGGTAACTGGACTCAGCATGCTTTTGTTAATCTGGACGACCTGGAAGACAATACCATCAACTGTATTAACACCAAGTACAACCAGATGTGCTGGAACGATGGCTACCACGCCATTCACCACATACGACCGGCCATGCATTACACCGAAATTCCCGGTGAATTCATGAAGACGAAGGATGAAATGGCAAAGAAGAAAATTCTCGTGTTTGATGGTGTGCACTATCTCCACATCTTCATCTGGCTCATGACCAAGCGCTACGACAAACTGGCACAGAACCTGGTGAACATAAACAATATGTTCAGTTCGGAGGAAGAGGCAATTGCAGTTATGAGAGCACGCACAAAGAAAGTCGGAAGTCGGTAGTTTTCGTTTTGCAGAAGAACCTGGGGATCCGATTGATAGTGGCGAAAAGGTGGAGGCAGCACTGCCTTGTCTGTATTTATAATAAAAGGGAGAAATGGCATTCCATTTCTCCCTTTTACTTTTACTCAGCGATGAAAAAAAATCTGACTTTCATCCATTAAGAGCTACTCATCACGATCCTGAAAAAATTGACTACCGACTACAGGGTAGCCTCTTCTCTCTTCGGTGACACTACCGGCAGCTTTACTTCATGTATCAGCTGATTGAGTTTTTTCAGTTCCTCTTCCACCACGAATTTCAGTTTATCCAGTTGCACATCCGTTTGAGCAGCCAGATCGGCAAATGCTTCTTTCGCCTGTTTCGAAGGCGCCGTATTACCGGCAGAAGCGGCATTGTATACACCGGCGATCTTGTCATCCAGACGGAGCGGAAAAGTGAGTACATCCTGACCACTCTTTGCCTTGGTCTGGTGCAGGGCTTCCTCCACCGCTGTCAGTTGTTTGTGGATGGTATCCATCTTCTCCTTCAGTTCACGGGGAATGGCTTTACCCACACGGCCACTGATATCGGTCAGCTGCTGACGGATGTCCCTGATCTGTTTCATGGCCTTCATCGTAGTGCTGAATTTATCCCGTACCGCCAGCAGAAAGTTCACCTGCTCTTCATATTCGGCATTGGTCGTTGCATAATTAGGGTCACCAAGTATGGTGAACTTCACATCCGCTGAATCATTACCCGTACGGAAACGGGCCGTGTATTCGCCAGGCGCTGCTTTCGGTCCGCGGACAAAACCATTCCAGAGGATCAGTCCCTCTACCCGATCTGCTTCCGGATGATTCATATCCCAGATAAATTGATTCATCCCCTTTTTCACGTCTATTTTATTCTCTTTTGAAGACGTGGAAAAGGTCTTGATCAGTTTATTGTTCCTGTCCAGAATCGAAACCGAAAGTTTGGTCGAATCCACTGCATCCTTCAGGTAAAAATTGATCAGGACCCCCGAGGCCGGGTTCATACCTGCATTCTGAATATCGCCAACTACTCCCCTGCGGCCCCGTCCGCCACCGGGTGTACGGTATGCGGGATTTACTTCAAATACATGCAGTGATTTATTTAAGAGCTCCTCTTTTGCCTGTTGAACTACTGAAAGATCATCCAGTATCCACAAGCTGCGGCCCTGTGTTGCCACGATCAGATCATTGTTCTTGATAAGAAGATCCGTAATTGGGGTAACCGGCAGATTGAGCTGGAAAGAACGCCAGTTGGCACCGCCATCATAGGAAATATATATCCCGAACTCTGTTCCGGCATATAACAACCCGGGACGTTTTTTATCGGCCCGGATCGTACGGGTAAAATGCAGGGAAGGGATCCCATTACTGATCTGTTTCCAGGATTTACCATAATCATCCGTCATAAAGAGATAAGGCCGGAAATCATCTGACTTATACCGGGTACCGGCAAAATAGGCCGTGCCCTTTTTGAAAGGATCGGCATCGATACAGTTCCACATCATATGTGGCGGGCAATCCTTCGGTGTTACATTCTCCCAGCTCTTACCGCCGTCCTTACTCACATGAATAAGTCCATCATCACTACCCGTCCATAGCAGGTCTTTCTCCATAGGAGATTCAGCGGCCGTGAAAATGGTGCAATAATATTCCACCGATGTATTGTCCTGTGTAACCGGTCCGCCACTGGACGCCTGTTTACTTTTATCATTGGTGGTGAGATCCGGTGATAGTTGTTCCCAGCTGCGGCCTTCGTTCTCTGTAACGAACAAATGATTCCCGGCTGCATACAAGCGCTTAGGATTGTGCGGCGAGAAGAAGATCGGGTAGTTCCACTGAAAGCGGTACTTTGCTGCTTCCGCACCGGCACCCATATTATCCACGGGCCATACATTGATCATGCGGCTTTCGCCGGTCCGGTGATCCAACCGCTGTAACATACCCATATAGTTACCACCATAAGTAATGTCGGGATTGAGCGGATCTGCTACCACATACCCGCTTTCGGCACCGGCGGCTGTTTCCATATCACTGGCCATGATGCCAGCACCGAATGTGCGGCTGCGGATGCGGAAGGCGCTGTTATCCTGTTGTCCGCCCAGCACACGATACGGGAAAGCATTATCTGTACTCAGCCGGTACACCTGCGATGTAGGCTGATTCATATAGGTACTCCAGTTATTGCCACCATCATATGAAACCTGTGCGCCACCGTCATCGGCCACGATCATACGGTTCCCGTCTTCCGGATCGATCCAGAGATCATGATGGTCACCATGGGGTGTGCTCAGACTTTTAAAGGTTTTACCTCCATCCACACTGAACATGAACTCCACATTGGGACAATACACTTTATTTTCATTCTTCGGATCCACAAATACTTTGCTGTAATACCAGGCCCGCTGACGGATATTGTTATCATTGGATTGCAGGGTCCAGGTTTCACCAGCATCGGTACTCATAAAGAGTCCGCCTTTCTCGTTTTCAATCAATGCATAAATTTTATCGGTATTGCTGGGCGCCACCGCTACCCCTACAATGCCCCAGGTATTTTTAGGAAGGCCTTTCATGGCAGAGATATTGGTCCAGGTTTCCCCGCCATCGGTGCTTTTCCAGAGACC
>CALRQQ020000328.1:0-4578 GCA_943370345.1 Chitinophaga pinensis | reverse complement strand
ACATTTTTTCATCCCGGCCCATCCGGTTGGAAATTGTTCAGGTAATAAATTAAAATGTCCCCAGTCCATGAACGGATGGCCATGATAGAGATAATGCAGCCCGGCTTTTTTTACCACCGCGATACAGCTATCCATATTCCGCTCTGTAAAGTCCATGATCAGGTAGGAGGAATTGATCACCGGCGATCGTTTGATCCATTGGCCATTGATCGTCGGATGGGGGAGTCCTTCCGCTAATTCAATTTCTTCAATACGTTCAAGTGTTTTAGCTGTAGGGCAACCAAACAAAGCGATGGTTGAACCTTTGATACCACCATCTTTATAAGCCGGAGAAGTATAGGCATCGTAACCCCAGTTGGCGATCACCCTGTCTTTATTCCGGTTGCGGGTATACGCCTGGAGTGAACTGCCATACCAGGTAGGACGGGCCGCTTCCACCGAATACAGTACAAACTTTTCAGGCTTCTTAAAATTTTCAAAGCCAGGTTGAGACAGGGCATCCAGTTGTGGCAGGTGGTCATTGTCGTTCCATGGATATCCCCCCAGGGTTTTGAGGTTCAATGACTGTAGTCCCAAAGTAAATGTGTCATTCTGTGCAATACCGATGGTTTCTCCAACTGATTGTCCCAGGTTGTTTGGGTAAGGTCCCCAGACCAACGCATCGATCCGGTCTTCGTTTTTAACGTCTGTTACTTCAAGGGTCAGATGGTTTTTCCGCCGGGCTATATGTATGGTTATAACGATGCCACCATCATAGGCGAGTATTAGTTTGTTGTTGGCGTATCGGGCACTGACCGGTAATAACAGGCTGTCCTTCGTTTTTATGGATACCAGTGGAGCGGGCTGATCGGGTACCGCATGATTCCGGCCTGTATGGTTATCCATAAATGCAATGACCGATCCGTTGTTGTTCAACTCCAGTGACCAGTCAGGGAAAGAATAGGACTGGGCTGATAATAACGAAGGAGAAAACAGCAGTATCAGGTATAGCAGATAAAATCGCATTGTAGTTGGTTTGTGACAGGATATACATCGCTATCTCAACCATAACTGGCCGTATACAGCTGCATCCCGTTCTAAATTAGGGAATATTTTGCACGTGTATCTGACCGGATATATTGCAATACCTGAAACGGGTGCCGGGATAATGAATCAACGCAACCGGAATTCATAGGCTAACCGGAGTCCGACAAAGGCCCGGGTTTCATCGGTTACCCATGCTTCATGCCGCAGACTGATATCAAGACTGTTCCCGTTTTTTTTGCTGATCAGTTCATCCCCGAGGAAGAAGGAGTACAGAAAACCATTATTGGGTTTAAACCCCTGTTGATATAGCCAGCCGGTTTCCCCGCCAATATAGAAGTTGCCGAGATAGTATCTTCCGCCGAGTTTCAGCGGGATTGTCGTAGCGGCTTTACCGTCCGGGTTCAACAGATTGGTTTTCCCGTTCAATGTATAGATACCGGTGGAAAATGTGACACTGGTATGTTTGGCAAAAAGGTATTCCGCCTTTGTTGTAAGGCCAAAACCTGTTCCATGTGTTTTCTTGAAATTGTTTTCCGGGAAAAGTGCGTCGGCACCGATACTCAGATTCCAGGTATGAAATTTATTGACCTGTGAATGTACAGTACTGCTTATCAGGATTAAAAGCAGTAACAAAAGGGGAAGGCGGTTAGGTGTCATGGCATCGTTTACCTGTTTAACATCAATTCAGCCCTTTTGTTTGTCTGTCATTATAAAATTGCTGGTTTATGACAATGCCTGCTCATACAGGCAATTCAGGGAATGTGGCATTTGTTTCATTCCCACCTGCCGGAAACCCAGTTGCTCATAGTAGTGGCAGAGTGCTTTATTGGCCGCATTACAATCCAGCCTGAAAAAGGGTATGCCGGCCTTCCGGGTTTCGGAAATAAGTTGTTCCAGTACCCGGCGGCCGATCTGTTGTCCGGCATATTCGTTCAGCACTACCAGTGAGTGAATATACCGGGCTTCTACTTTCTGGGGTCCCCAGTAGAGTTCGTCGGAGCGTAAGAGCCGGTACATGCCGGCAATCTGGTTTTCAATCAGGATAAAATAAAATTCCCCATTTATAAATCCATCTTCGACCCATTTTATTTTATCGGCGGGCGGGTCCAGCCAGATACTCCATTGGTCGATGCCTTTTTGCTGCAGGGTAGCGGCGGCTGATTTCAGTAATGCAAGGGCGGTGGTTGTTTCAGCCAGATCAGCCTGGCGGGTTGTGAAACTCAAAAATGGCTCAGTCTTTTTCATCCAATGAAATTAAAACTTGTAGGTCATTCTTATATACCTGGCCCAGGACTCCTTTTTCCAGATATGATAATTCCATTCAGCTTTTTTACGGCCGGCATACCATTTTGGCCTTATAGTAAATCCATGTTGGTATTGGTTGAAACCTTGTCCTGCAGTTTTGAATGAATAGCTGTACAACAGATCGGCATATAACAAAGTAATGCCTAACGAAGGCCGAAAGTACTGTTGCTTATTGGTAAAATTCACCGAATAGTCGGTTCGTAAAACAAAGTTGCCAAGCAGGAACGGAGGAATATTGATATGTTCCAGAAAGAGTTTTCCGATATATTGATCCTGTCCCGCCCATTTCGAAAAGCCACAGGAAAAGCCCCAGGTGGTAATATTTGTTTGTACTATCCCTCTTGAAAAATCACTCCGGATGAGGTTCGACCGGCCAATACTGAGCTCCCATTCCCGGTTGCGGGCAAAATTGACTGCTGCAGCAAAGTAAGTGCTGTTGCCGGGTATGATCCCGGCTGACTTATGCCGGATCAGCCATACTGCGGTATCGGTTCGTTTCCCGGAGTTGAAAAGAAATAATTGAGCATGACATTCCCCGTACGTGATTAAGCAGATGAGCAGGATAAGGTGACCGGGCCTCATATTGAAACTAAAGTACAACATTTTTTTATCCGGATCAGATCAGCTGCTTTCATTCAACGACATTAAAAAACCCCGGTAAAAACCGGGGCTAGTTATATGGCCCTGAAGTTGTTTAGAAGTTGATTGATACAGAGGATACGGGGCTCATATTTCTTTCATAGGGACTGGATTCTTGTCCACTACAAAAGTAAACAGGCATCTTTCAATGAGTGAATACTTTATGATCTTTATTCAGGAATTCGGGGTTAATTTTTTAATCAGCTACGTATGCATACGTAGCTGGTGTTACCAGCGGGCCACGATCTTGAAATTCAGTAACCTTGGTGTAAGCCGGTTCGGCATTAGATAAACAGTATTGGAAAAATCCTTTACAAAAAGATAAGAGATGATGTTGGCGCGGTCGATGATATTGAATACCTCAAGACTGGCCCATATATTATCAAAGTTCCGGAAGGGGGAATGACTCCGGCGTTTACTGCGGTCGTCATCCACGAGTAACGCACTGAAACCAATATCAGCTCTGATATAAGGTTCGATCACGGCGGCATTCCGGTATTTTACCGCACCCGGAATATTATACGGAAGATTACTTCCATAAAGCAGATTGAGAAACATCTTAAAGTTCTTGTTCGTAGGCAGGTAGTCCTGGAAGAACATGCCAAAAGTGATACGCCGGTCGGTAGGACGACGTAACCAGCCTACATCATAATGGGAACTGTCCGTAACCACCTGGTCCGTCGTCTGCGCGGTGATAAACTCACCGGCCGCGTTTTTATACCGGAAATAATGGTCCCCTTCAATATTCTCTCCGCTCTTCATGATGCCGATGCTGATCCAGCTTTCGGCATCCGGTACCAGTTCGCCATGCAAACGCATTTCAATACCCGTGGCATAGGCTTTGGCCACATTCTCCCCGAAGTAACGGATACGGACATTGTCCACATCATAGGGCACCACATTACTCATACTTTTGTAATAGGCTTCCGTGGTCCAGCGCATGGGTCGGTTATTCAGTCCGATAAAATTATAATCAAAGCCACCGACGGCCTGCCAGCTCTTCTGTGCTTTCAAGGCCGTGTTCACCGTGCCGTCGTAACGGCGCAGTTCACGATAGAAAGGCGGCTGATGATAAGCACCCAGTGCTACCCGGTATACGATATCTTTTTTCGAAGCCGGTTTCCAGCTGGCTCCCAAACGGGGTGACAATAAAAATTCCTGGTTGAGCGAATTGTAATTGAACCGCAATCCGCCCGTAACGGTAAAGGAATGTGCGGAGTCGCCAAGTAACAGATTATCCTGTATATAGCCGGAAAATTTATTGATATCAAGGGCCGCATTGGATTTAATGACCTTACTCAGTTGCAGCAGGTTGGGCTGATAGGGCAGGGCATAACCGGCCGAATCCTGGAATTCCCATTCATTCAGTTTGTCATTGATCTTACTTTTATCAAATCCCAATCCCCATTGCCAGGCATGTTTGCCCAGATCATAGTTGCCCTTATGGGAGATATTCCAGTTTTCAATATTCAATTCATTCCGGGCCCAGTTCTGGTACACCCCGGCACCCAGCGGATTCACAATTAATCCATATGTGGGATTGCGTTTATCAAATTCGCGGTCGCCAAACAAATAAGCGCCGGTGATATCAATATTTTCGGATTCATC
>CALRQQ020000327.1:0-4580 GCA_943370345.1 Chitinophaga pinensis | reverse complement strand
GAATGGGATCAGCCTGTTCTTTATACCAGTTGGTATTGCCGGATTCCTGTTCGGGTTTATTTACCTGGTGGTATCCAGCATGCTGGATCGTAAAGGTGGCAGCAACGTGAATCACTCCGCCCACATTTATGGAGCGTTGTTTGGTGTCGCATTCACCATCATCCTTTGCCGGTACGTTGCTCACTATCCGGTGCTGAGTTATTTTGTGGAGCAGGTAAAGAATGCCAGGCTGGAAGACCTGATACAGTTGCCCCGTTAAGCAGGTTCCCGGAACAACAGTTTCAACACCGTTTTGGTATCTGGCAATAGTTTGAACCGGTCGTCGATACGCAGGCCAATCACCCAGGCAATCCGTTTATTGCTTTCGAGCACCCAGACATTTTCTTTTGCCGTTTTGGAAAGCTTTTGATCGATAAAGAAACGGGCCAGTTTCTTTTTTTTCTTCATGCCTAAAGGATAAAAATAATCACCCGTCTTCCATTTACGCAGGATCAGCGGGAACTGTAATTGACGGTTGTCAAGCCAGGCTTCATTCTCAGCTGCCGGTGGCAACTGTCCGTTATGATCAGAGGACTTGAGTTTTAATTCCCCGGCTTCAAACAGGATCGTATCATCGCTGGCATTAATGGCTATTGTGCTGGCAATAATCGTATGGAGCGGACTAATGATCAGCCAGTGCCGGTGTTTGATGATCCGGTATTCCGCCCCGGGGGAATCCATATACTTCCCGGATACACTGGCTGTGAGCTTGGTCAGTTCCTCCACCTGTTTTTCACCGAAACCGTATTCGCGGATCAGTTCGTAGTACAGGGCCCTGTTGTTCACCAGTAATAGTTGCCTGACCGGAATGTGCACTTCCGCCCCTTTATACCGGCAAAGCTTTTTCTTCAGATCATTCACAGCATATTGGTATAGTTTTTCCGCTTCCTGAAAACGTCCTATATTATCCTGCAGGTTCTGATTTACCTGTGGATATACTTTACTGATTGCAGGGATCAGTTCATTCCTGAAAAAATTGCGGGTGTATTTGGAGGATTGATTTGAGGAATCTTCTGCAAACGGCAGCTGATAATCAAGTGCAAACTGTATCAGTTCGGCCTTGGTAAATGGCAACAACGGACGCCTGATATAGCCATTGATGGCCGGAATACCAGTCAATCCATGCAGTCCGGTACCCCTGAAAAAATTCATCAGCAGGGTTTCGTTGTTGTCGTCGGCATGATGGGCAGTGAGAAGGAGCGAGAAGCGGGAAGCGAGAGGCGAGAATGAATCTTCCTTACTGCTATTTCTAATCAAACCAGCAAACCACTGATACCGTAATTCCCTGGCAGCTTCCTGAAGGGACAACTTATTATTAATGGAATACTTTTCTGTTTCAAAGCGTTTAACCAATACCTCTACCCCGTATTTTTTTGCCAGACCATTGACCAGTTGTTCATCCCGGTCGCTTTCGTCGCCCCTGAGCTGGAAATTGCAGTGGGCGATCATAAAAGGGAAACCCGCCTGGTGACAGAGTTCGCAGAGCACTACGGAATCGACCCCGCCGCTGACCGCCAGCAGTAACTGATCGTTCGGATGGAACAGATTTTTCTCCCGGACCGTTGATATGAATTTTTCCAGCAGGTTCATACGTGAAAGTACGGTTAAAAGGTCAGCTCTTCATAGGCGCCGCGCAGTTCCCCGAATGCATGGTTATCCCCTGCTTTTTTGGCCTCGTCCATTCCTTTTTCGTAGACCTTGATGGCTTCCGCTTCCTCCCCGGTCCGTTCCAGTAATTTGGCCAGGTGATAATAACTGCCCACATAATGCGGTTCGCGGTGCAGGATCTCCTCAAATAACTGGCGGGCCCTTGCGTCCTCCCCTACTTTAATGTATTCAAGGGCCAGGGCATGTAGCAAAAAACTATCAGAGGGACTGGTAACAAGGAATTCCTTCAACTTTTCGATGCGGTCCATGTTATAAATTTTTTTACCGGGAATTGCCCGGAATTAGAAAGCTTCTCTTATCTTTGTTTTAGTTGCATAAACAACTAATTATATAACGATTAAACACTTCGCTCATGAAAATCCTGGTATGCGTCAGTAAGACACCGGATACCACTGCAAAAATAGCCTTCACCGATAACAACACGAAATTCGATGTGAACGGGGTGCAGTGGATCATCAATCCGTATGATGAATGGTATTCGCTGATAAGAGCCATTGAATTAAAAGAAGCAGACCCTTCCACCGTGATCCACCTGGTTACTGTTGGCGGAGCTGATGCAGAACCGATCATCCGTAAAGCCCTGGCACTGGGCGGCGATGAAGCGATCCGCGTGAATGCCGACAGTCACGACAGTTATTCGATCGCTGTACAGATCGCAGAAGTCGCAAAACAAGGCGGCTATGACCTTCTATTTACCGGAAAGGAAACCATCGACTACAATGGTTCATCCATTGGTGGTATGGTGGCTGAACTGCTGGACCTTCCCTATATTTCCCTTGCCACCAAGTTCGAACTGGCCGGCACTACGGCTACTGTGACCCGTGAGATCGAAGGCGGCGAAGAAGTGAATGAAGCTTCCCTTCCGCTGGTGGTGAGTGCCACCAAGGGTATGGCAGAAGCCCGTATTCCCAATATGCGGGGTATCATGGCCGCCCGTACCAAACCACTGAAAGTGGTGGAACCGGTTGCTGTGGACGCCCTGACATCCGTTACCGGATTCGGATTACCGCCTGCGAAAGCCGGGGTGAAACTGGTGGATGCGGAAAATGTGGAGGAACTGGTGCGGTTGCTGCATGAGGAAGCCAAGAGTATATAAGTACGAAGTTAGAAGTACGAAGTTAGAAGTACGAAGCGCTTCCGGTTGTGGGTTTGTACAGTTGATTTTTTAAGAACAACCTAATTCAAATTACTAATAACTAACAATCAAAATATGTCAGTTTTAATATTCATCGATACCGCTGAAGGCCATGTAAAAAAATCATCGCTGGAAGCATTGACCTATGGAGCGAAAGTGGCGGAACAACTGGGTACCATTGCCGAAGGTATTGTGCTGGGTGCAGTAAAGGATGATCTCAGTGTGCTTGGAAAATATGGTGTGAAGAAGATCCATCATGCCGGGGATGAATCCCTTAGTCACCTGGATGCTCAGTTATACACCAAAGTGATCGCTCAGGCGGCTACTGCTTCCGGTGCAACGGTGATCGTTTTCTCCAATAATCTCAGTGGCAAAGCCATTGCGCCCCGTTTATCTGTACGTCTTAAAGCCGGACTGGTTTCCGGTGCTGTAGCCCTGCCTGATATCAGCAGTGGATTTGTGGTCAGGAAGAATGTATTTTCCGGTAAGGCCTACGCCAATATCTCGGTCAGTACAGCCATTAAGATCATTGCCCTGAATCCAAACGCCTACCAGACCATTGCAGGTGAAGGAACCGCTGAAGTTGTTCCTTTTTCTGCTACTGTTGAAACACCTAAAGTGAAGCTCGTTAGTGTTAGTAAAGCCAGCGGTGAAGTACCCCTGACCGAAGCCGAGATCGTGGTGAGTGCCGGTCGTGGCATGAAAGGCCCTGAAAACTGGGGTATCGTGGAAGAACTCGCAAAGACCTTGCATGCAGCCACAGCCTGCAGTCGCCCGGTAGCCGATGCACACTGGCGTCCGCACAATGAGCACGTAGGTCAGACCGGCTTTGCCATTGCGCCCAACCTGTATATCGCCATTGGTATTTCCGGTGCCATCCAGCACCTGGCCGGGGTAAACCGCAGTAAAGTGATCGTGGTGATCAACAAAGACCCGGAAGCACCTTTCTTCAAGGCTGCTGATTATGGCATTGTGGGTGATGCGTTTGACGTGGTGCCGAAGATGACGGCAGCGATCAAAAAACTCAAAGGAGTCGCTTAATAGTTCCTATAAAATCATAGTTTAGACCGGGCATTTGCCCGGTTTTTTATTAAACTTAATCGTATGAAAAGGATCTTGTTTATTTCACTTCTTTTGGGCTTCTTAACAACCCATGCACAAACTGACTTTGAAGGATGGGTTTATTATAAATCCAATCCGGATAAAAGTGGTGATGGATCAGATAATAAGACAGATTCAGTCGAAATAACAATTGGTTTTACACGCGGCCGGATTTTGATAAACACCGGTATCAGGAAAAATCAGGAAGCCCTGCTAATCGTTTTTGATTCTGCAAAAATTTATAGTCTGAACCGGCAGGATAAAACGTATTACAGCCGGAAACTGAGGACAAAAAAACCGATTCCCCCCGCTCAACCATTACAAATTGCAGGATATACTGCGACCCCTCTGGTTCTTGAAGGTAATGGTCTTTCTTTTTTTGGCCCTATGAATGCTACATTCTGGCTAGCGGATAGTCTTTTCTATAAATTACCAGATAATTTCATGGCCAATCAGGAACTAATGATGGTTCAGCAAGGACGGATCCTGATGAGAGGTGAATTTGAATCCAATTATAGACAGGATCTTTATGAAGAACCAGGTGAGGATTCACTACTGAATAAGGACAACGATAAATTCATCATACAGGCCTATAAAGTTGTTCCGGGGAATATCAGGGCAGAGGACTTTACTATTC
>CALRQQ020000326.1:0-4582 GCA_943370345.1 Chitinophaga pinensis | reverse complement strand
TTTGAGATCATGGATACAAAGACCACCAAACGGCTGAACCCGCTTCTGTTTGGTTTTCCGATAGCGGATAATATTCCTCCGGCCCTGATCAAACTCGCGGTATATGACCGCAGCCGTTCGGTGTATGAACAATCGCCCCGGTATTACCCCTTGAAGAGTACCGATAGCGGATATATTATTCCCAAACTGCCGGTGATGGAAACCGGGCTGAACCGGATCAGTTTTGCCCTGCAGGCCTATGACCGGTTGTCGGGTTCTACCAATCCGAATGGCATCTACTCTGCCACTCTTTACGTGGATGAACAACCGCAGGTGTCATTTATACTGGATAGTGTGGATTATAATGAAACAGTGTATATGAACGCCCATGTGGATTTCAAACTCCGGGCAAACGGAGGCGGCTGGCTGCAGCATTTATCCGTGATGCCGGGAGATGCCGGGTCGGTATATAAACGGATCAGCAGTGATGGGGTGATCAGTTTAAGCGATACGTTACCGCATTGGGTCAGGATCGATGTCGATGATGCGTATGGCAACCGTTCACAACTGAATTTTCAATTACAATACAAGGACAGTCTGGCCCGTCCGATCTACCGGCAGCCGGATGCATTTTATTTCATGCCCCGGCGGGAAGTCCGGATGGTTCAAAAGGATTTTCAGCTCATCATGTCGGAAGGGAGTCTTTATGATAGTCTGAGGGCCTATTATTCCCGCGGCACCAATGTGATTCCGGCCAATGCCTTATCGGCTGTTCACCAGGTCAACGATGCGGATGTGCCCGTACATGCACCGTTTACCGTACGGATCAAACCTTACCGGACGGCTCCTGCAGGCACGGAGGGAAAATTAGTGATCCAGCGTACTTACCGCAGTGGCCGTACCGTGAAGAAAGCCGGCTGGGACAATGACTGGCTGAAAGCGGAGTTTGATGATTTCGGTTATTTCCAGGCCTTCTTCGATACGATACCGCCGGAGCTGGATGAATTGGGTAAGGGTGATACGATCAACCTGAGCGCTTCTTCCAGGATTGTTTTTTCACCCACCGATAATTTCGGGGTAATTAAAAGTTTCAGGGCCGAACTAAACGGGCAGTGGCTGCGTTTTACCAACGACAAGAGCCGTAACTGGATCTATCATTTTGATGAACGTTGTCCGTACGGGGTATATGAACTGAAAGTAAGTGTGGAAGACGGGGTGGGCAACCGTACATCGAAGAGCTGGTGGTTTAAGCGGGAGCCGTACACACCACCGGTGAAAAAGAAAGCGGTGAAGAAGGGAAGTTCGAAGAAGAAGACGGCCACTACAAAAAAACCGGCAGCAAAGAAAAAAGTACTGCCAAAGAAGAAAAAATAACAATGGTAACACTGAAAGAAGGCGACAAAGCCCCGGCCTTTTCGGGCAAGGATGCCAACGGAAAGAAGATCGCACTGAAGGATTTCAAAGGGAAGAAAC
Source organism: Chitinophaga pinensis (assembly GCA_943370345.1). Taxonomy (GTDB): domain Bacteria; phylum Bacteroidota; class Bacteroidia; order Chitinophagales; family Chitinophagaceae; genus JJ008. Next base: position 3,130 of record CALRQQ020000326.1, on the reverse strand, counting down.
TCGTACTCTATTTTTATCCGCAGGATATGACACCGACCTGTACGGTGCAGGCCTGCAACCTCCGGGATAATTTTGGTTTACTGAAGAAGAAGGGCATTGAAGTAGTGGGGGTGAGTCCTGATGATGCCGCGAAACACAAACGCTTTGAAGAGCGGAATAAACTGCCTTTCCCCCTGATTGCGGATACGGATCATGTGATCTTAGAGAAATACGGCGTATGGGATCAGAAACAGTTATTCGGACATAAATACATGGGGGTGTTACGCACCACGTTTGTGATCGATGAAAAGGGGGTGATTGTGAAAGTTTTCACGAAGCCGAAAAGTAAAATGCATGCGGAAGAGATATTGGAGGCGATTTCATGACCCCTGTATTATTGTCGATTCCTTGTAAGTTAGTTCAACCCCATTCGGGGTTGCAGCGATCATTCAATCCTCTGACCCCCGGTGAAACCGGGGGTTCGGATCGTTAGGTGTCCCCCCCAACCCCGAATGGGGTTGAACTATTCCGTTCGGCACAGAAATGTTCCAATGCAATTCATCCGGACAAGCAACCCCAAAACCCTTCTTCCCGATTGGTTTTTCTGTACAAAACCATCATCATGAAGAAGTATTTCACCTTAGTTACAGGAATTTTTATGCTCATTTCTGCCACTGCGCAGGACAATACCCCGAAAAAGAAAGAAGGAAAGCCCGTCCGGGTATTCAACTCCGGCAAGACCATCAATGCCCGTACTCCGGAAGTGACCGGTAAAGGAAAGATGGATTTTAATGTATCGCACAACTTCGGCGACCTCGCCGGCAGTAATGGCGGCATCAAGCGATTCTTCGGACTGGATAATGCCGCTGATATCCGGATCGGTTTTCATATCGGGGTAGGCAAACATACCGACCTCAACATTGCCCGTGACAAAGGCGCCAGTCTGGTACAACAGATCTATGAGATCGGCATCAAACAACAGCTCATGCAGCAGATGGAGAACGACCCTTCCCGTCCGATGTCCATCGCGCTTTATTTTAATAATGCTATTTCGGCCGTAAAATCAAGTGCTTTCCCGGATCAGGATAACAGTTTTGATAATCTCGGCGACCGCACCAGTAATGTGCTGCAACTGATCCTGGCCAAACGCTTCGGCAATGTGAGTGTGCAACTGAATCCTACCTACCTCAGCCGTGGCCATGCCATCTCTTATGATCAGAAAAGTATGTTTGCCCTCGGTGGTGCCCTGAAGCTCCCGCTCGTACCCAACCGCCTCAACTTAGTGGTGGATTATTTCAAGGTATTCCGCAGCCAGGCCAGCAAAGACTCTTTTGCTGTCAACAACAATATCAAATTTTATAACCCGCTCGGTATCGGTTTTGAGGTCATGACTTCCGGTCACATCTTCCGCCTCAATTTTACCAATGCCACCGAGATCCTCGAGAACCGCTTTATCCCGCGTACGGTGACTTCCTGGGGTAAGGGACAGTTCAGGTGGGGGTTTACGATCTCCAGAACCTTTACATTGTGGAGGTGATCAATGAACATTGAAAATTGAGCGTTGAATATTGGTCATTTTCCTAATAAGAAAATGTTCAATATTCAATTTTCAATGCTCAATTATCATCAGATCACCCACTCCAACTCCCCAAAATTATACTCCTCTTCCGTGGCATGTTGCAGCAGCAGCCGTCCTTCAGGTGTTACGTTTTTAACCAGGGCCTCAAAAACCCTGGTTTCTTTTTTAAATTTTACCAGCTGACCACTTTTGTAGAGATGGGAGCAATAAGAGGCATAGATGCCGGGGAAGCCGGTTGTTTCAAGTTGATGCCAGCTAGCATTCAGTTCCAGACATAGTTCCCGGGCCAGCTGAACCGGATCGAATTGTTTGCCGGTGATCTGTTTGAGGGAGACGGGATTGGGCAGTTCGGGTGGAAAGCGGGTCTGATTGATATTGATGCCGATCCCGACGATCGCCCATTCCCATGTGCCTGAGCCGGATATAATGTTTTCGATCAGGATTCCTCCTGCCTTTCTGTCCTGCCAATACAGGTCGTTCGGCCATTTGATGCTTGTTTCATCCCCGGCGTATTTACGGAAAAAAGCTTCCACAGCTACGGCCACTGCGGCGCTGAGCTGAAATTGCTGTCCGATACCCAGAAAGCCGGGTTTTATCAATAGACTGAGCGCGATACCACTATCTTTTTCCACCACCCAGGCCTTGCCCCGCTGCCCTTTGCCTGCGAGTTGCTGGTGGGCAAAAACGGCGGTTCCATGCCGGGCCTCCTCCTGCCGCTCCGGCAGGTGCTCCCCCCTGATCAGTGCACGGGCATAGTTGTTGGTACTGTCTATGGACAGCAGTTCTATAAATGGCAATCCGATAGTGGGAGTGGAGGGTGGTTGTGACAATTAATTGCTATTTTTACAAAGTAAGGAAGAATATGGTTTAAGTCGGGTGCGGCGAAGAATATAGCGGACCCGGATGAACTTCCTGAACAAGCTGCAGCAAGCAGCAAATCATTAACAAAAAACACCTATTTGGAACAATTGGCACTACTGACCAACCGCAAGACAACAACGCCCGCAGACGGCAGACCTGGCGTAAAGAGATTAACGAAGAGTTCAAAAATCATCAAAACCATTATTGCAGCGATCCAGGAAAAGAAAGGGGAACATATTGTGTCCCTCGACCTCCGGAAAATCAATGAAGCAGTGGCTGATTTTTTTATCATCTGCGAAGCAGGCAGTCAGCCGCAGATCCGGGCCATCGCGGATAACATTCAAAATCAGGTATTGGAGAAATGTGCCGAGAAACCCTTTCATCATGAAGGATCTCATACGGCTCAATGGGTACTCATCGACTATGTCAATGTGGTCGTACACGTGATGCACCCCGAAAGCCGGAAGTTTTACCGCCTGGAGGAAATGTGGAGCGACGCAGCCGGACAGGAACACGATGAATAATGTTAAAATGGCCCGGCCATCCAACATTTTCCCTGAAATATTATTAAATAGCAGGAATACTGCAAATTGAATTATGTCACAAGATCAGAATAACAGAAACGAAAGAAGACCCCAGCGATTTGACAGCAACCGCCCTTCCGGCGATGATCCCAACCAGGCACCCCGCAAAGGTCCCCGGTTCAGCATC
>CALRQQ020000325.1:0-4589 GCA_943370345.1 Chitinophaga pinensis | reverse complement strand
TGGAATGCGGAACTTGGCGCCGATTATCATTTCTCTTCACGATTCCGCATCAGTGCCGGTTTATTTTACCGGGATCACCGCGATCTGATCGACTGGGCCAATACTCCTTATGCTGAGATGCCCCGGAAAAATAATCTGGTACCAACCGGTAGCTATGCATTAGCAAAAAATGTGGAGTTTGTCCGTACAAGCGGAATGGAAGTGGACCTCATGTATAATGAAAAAACAGGACCCCGCAGTCAGCTTTTGTTCATGGCCGGTTTTACGTGGCTGAAATCAGAGAATGATGACCCGGTGCCTTCTTTATATATCGCATCGCACGCAAAACTGCTCCTGAATTATTCAATCTCGTGGACAGTGGACCGGTTCAATATCTCTTTTACCGGGGTGTACAAAGACAGGGCTACTCAGACCGCTTCCGCGTTAAACGCAAAACTCAGTCCCTCCTATTTCCTGATGAATACAAAGGCAGGGTGGCAATTTATTCCATCAAAAGGCAACCTCTTCCTGCAGGTGGATAACCTTTTTAACAGGTCCTACAGTGATTTATTGGGTGCGCAAATGCCCGGACGATGGATATCAGGTGGATTTGAGATAGCTTTGTGATCCTTAAAACCTGCGTATGGAATTTTTGAAAGCTCTTCAGATCGGATCAGTCAATCCTGGCACAAGTACCGGCACCCAATGGATCCCTTCTGCCGGACCATTGATCGATTCTTATTCTCCTGTGGATGGTAAAAAAATCGCTTCTGTAACGGCTGCAGATAACGCCGGCTATGAAGCCGTGATGCAACAGGCAGCAGACGCATATAAAACCTGGCGGCTGGTACCAGCTCCCAGACGCGGGGAAATTGTGCGACAGATCGGGGATGCATTACGCGAGAAGAAAGAACCCCTGGGAAAACTGGTATCCTACGAAATGGGCAAGAGCCTTCAGGAAGGATACGGGGAAGTGCAGGAAATGATCGATATCTGTGATTTTGCAGTAGGTCTATCCCGTCAGTTACATGGACTGACCATGCATAGTGAACGACCGGCTCACCGGATGTATGAACAATATCACCCCCTTGGTATCGTAGGGATCATTTCCGCCTTTAATTTTCCCGTAGCTGTCTGGAGCTGGAATACCATGCTGGCCTGGGTCTGCGGTGATGTTTGTGTTTGGAAACCGTCGGAAAAAGTACCACTTTGTGCCATTGCCTGTCAGCTGATCGTGGCCGATGTATTCCGTAAAAATAATATACCCGAAGGTGTTTCAGGACTGGTGATCGGCGGTCGCGAAATCGGGGAAAAGATGGCCGCTGATACAAGGGTGCCCCTGGTCTCTGCCACCGGATCCACCCGGATGGGAAAGGCTGTTGGCACCACCGTGGCAGCCAGGCTCGGACGTTCACTCCTTGAACTCGGAGGAAACAATGCGATCATCATCTCCAGGGAAGCTGACCTGGATATTGCGATATTGGGCGCCTTATTTGGTGCTGTAGGTACTGCCGGACAACGTTGCACCACTACCCGCCGGCTGATCATCCATGAAGAAGTATATGAAACGGTAAAGAATAAACTGGTGGCTGCTTATGCCCAATTGAAGATCGGTGACCCGCTTGACCAGCAAAATCACGTAGGACCGCTGATCGACAAGGATGCGGTACGGATGTACCTGGAAGCCATCGACGCCTGTAAAAAACAAGGTGGCCGGTTCATAGTGGAAGGGGCTGTTTTAGAAGGACCCGGTTATGAAAGCGGTTGTTATGTGAAACCTTGTATTGCGGAAGCAGAACCCGGTTACGCCATAGTACAACATGAAACATTTGCCCCGATCCTGTACCTCTTAAAGTACAAAACACTCGAAGAAGCGATAGCCATACAGAACGAAGTGCCCCAGGGATTATCCTCTTCCATTATGACCCTGAATATGCGGGAAGCGGAACAGTTCCTGTCACATGCCGGCAGCGATTGCGGGATTGCCAATGTCAATATCGGCACCAGCGGGGCTGAAATCGGCGGTGCTTTTGGCGGCGAAAAGGAAACAGGCGGCGGCAGGGAAAGTGGTAGTGATGCCTGGAAAGCCTATATGCGCCGGCAGACCAATACCATCAACTACAGCAAATCGCTCCCCCTGGCACAGGGAATCCGGTTTGACCTGTAATAAGATCTCCACAGCTGTTGAAAACATTGAAAACCGGCATATTATGATATACCGGTTTTTTTGTTGACTTTTGCATTCAAACCCATTAATGCGACAATCAACGCCTATGAGAAAGAATGCTGCTTTCCTCTTCATCCTGCTTGCCTGCGGGCTGATGTCGGCCGCCCAGGTCAGAGTGGCTATTGTAGCCGGTGGACACCAGTCTACTGTGAACGAGGAAAATGAACTTCCCAACTGGAATGATATCAAGAATAATTATACCGGCCGGATAGGTTTTCATACCGGTTTTATTGCCGATATCGCTTTCTCGCCGAAATCCAAACTTTTTTTCCAGCCCGGTGTGATCTATTACAATAAGGGTCGCAAGTATGCTCAATCCTTTGATCCGCCCGTTGGCACCATCGTTCGCCAGCAAAGCACTCAGTACATCAACTACATTGATATCCCGTTGAACCTGGTACTCAAGTTCGGCCAGCGGACAAAATTTGTAATCGGTGGAGGTCCTTATGGTTCTTTTTTCTATACAGGAAAGGAAACCTCCCAGACAGAACTCAGTACCGGTGTAGTGGATTCTGAAGAAAACAGTGATCTTTCTGTCGGAAATCAGCCCGGTCAGTACCGAACGTATAATTATGGGGTGAATGGCCTGATAGGTGTGGAATTTAAAGGGTTTTTTATAACCGCCAATTACAGCCGTGGTTTGAATGATTTTTATGAATCCACTTCTTACATAGGCAGTTTCCGTCATCAGACTATTGGTGGTACGATCGGGGTATTTCTGGGTAAATCGGAAAAGCTGGAAAAGAAAACAAAGGACAAGGATAAAGATGGCATCGAGGATGATAAGGATGCTTGCCCGGAAGAAGCCGGCACTGCCGCCACCAACGGTTGTCCCGATAAAGATGCAGATGGGATTGCCGATAAATCGGATAAATGCCCGGACGTGGCTGGACTTATAAAGTACAATGGCTGCCCGGTTCCTGATACCGATAAGGATGGTATCAATGACGAAAATGATAAATGTCCGAAAGAGTTCGGCGTGATCCGCTATGCAGGATGTCCCGTTCCGGATAAAGATGGTGATGGAGTGAATGATGAAGAGGATAAATGCCCGGAAGTGAAAGGAACCCGCCAGTTAAACGGCTGTCCGCCTGAAGTAGTGAAGAAAGAGATCGTGGAAAAAGTAAATTACGCAGCAAAACGGATCCAGTTCCAGCAGGCCGAAGCTATCCTGTTGCCTAACTCCCTTAAAGTACTGGACGAAGTGGCAAAGATCCTCCAGGAAAACCCGGATATCAAATTATTCATTGAAGGTCACACTGCCAATAATGGATATTTTGATGCGAATATGCGCCTTTCCCAGCAGCGTGCCGATAATGTAAAAGCCTACCTTGAAAAGAAAGGAATCAGTGCTGACAGATTGAAAGCGAAGGGATTTGGACCTACACAACCTGTAAATAAAGGCAAGACGCCGGAGGAAATTGCCCTTAACCGGCGGGTAGAACTGAAGCTCAGTTATTGATCCCCTACTTGAATAAAATGCTAAAGCCCCGGAATTCCGGGGCTTTATTTATGAAAAATGTATGAATGGTAATCATTATTTTTACGCCTTTACCAAATTTGTAATATAAATTCAGCTCAATGTCATTAGTAGTAAAACGTACCTGCCTGCTCTTAACCGGTGTTGCCTTCAGCCTGTTGCTCCGGGCTCAAAACAATGAAGTACCCAAAGGCTGGCATATGCTGGACAATAAAACCAGTGGTTTCCATGGGATCAGTACCGACAAAGCCTATGAGTTTGTCAAATCAAAAAAACTCAAGAGCACCACAGTTATTGTGGCAGTTATTGATTCCGGAATCGACACCCTGCATGAAGACCTGAAATCTGTATTATGGACCAATCCAAAAGAGATCCCCGGCAATGGTATTGATGATGATAAGAATGGGTATGTGGATGATGTACATGGCTGGAACTTTCTGGGTGGCCGCGATGGACAGAATGTAGATAAGGATTCCTATGAAGCAGCCCGGGTATATCACCGGTCGAAATCAAAGTTCGGGGATAAGAAAATCAAACCTGAAACTTTATCCGCGGAAGAGGCTGCTGAATATGACAGCTGGAAAAGGGCCGAAAAAGACGTGATCGGTGATAATAAGCAGAGCGGGCTCGAACTGCTGATGATGCGCCGTGCCTATAATAATTGTTTGAAAGCAGACAGCGTATTACGTAAGGCCCTGAATAAAGAAGTGTACACCGGTAAGGAACTGGATAGCCTGAAATCGGATGACAATGCCGTAAAAAAAGCAAAGAATCTGTTCTTCAGTCTGATGTCCTCCAATGATGCACTGGAGACCACCAACAAGGAATTCCTGGAAGGATTCGGTGAATTTGTGGAAAGCGAGGAATCAAAGGCCAATGCGGCCAATAGTGCACCGCCGGCCT
>CALRQQ020000324.1:0-4621 GCA_943370345.1 Chitinophaga pinensis | reverse complement strand
ACACCTATCAGCTGACCTCTTTGGCCAACAGGGCTACAGAACCCCTGCATGGGGCCGTGGCCAATTGCCACCGGGCTCCTTCGGCGTGGTTTGATAAAGTGATGCTGGAAACCAGTGAGATCACAGAAATGCTTTCCGAAACATTGCATCGTCTCCGGGCGTTCAACCCGCTACTGAAAGTCATTTTTACGATCAGTCCGGTCAGACATATCCGTGACGGAGTGGTGGAAAACAACCGTAGCAAGGCCCGGCTCATCGAAGCCGTTCATCAAATGGCCGCCGCCCATGATTTTATTCATTATTTCCCGGCCTATGAACTGGTGATCGATGTACTGCGTGATTACCGGTTTTATGATGTCGACCTGGTGCATCCGAATTATGCCGCTACGGAATTTGTACTGGATAAATTCACTGCCAGTTGTGTGGATGAGGATACCCGTCTGTTGATGCAGGAAGTTAAAAAGATCATCATTGCCCGCCGGCATAAACCATTTCAGCCAGACACCAACGCACACCGGAAGTTCCTGTCAGATCATGCAGCGAAAGTAATAACCATGATGGAAAAATACCCGTTCCTGGATCTGCAGGAAGAATGGGCGTATTTTAGTCGGTAGTTAGTAGATAGTAGTCGGTAGTCAACAGCCCCTGCTAAGGAAGTTGAATCTAAACAAATCATTGTTTCCCGCTTTACGGAATCCCCCCTTCCCGCTTCTGGTTTCTAGCCTATTACTTTGTACACTGTCTTACTCTTGTACTCTTCTCCCGGCTTCAACACCATTGAGGGGAACTGGGGTACATTTATGGCATTGGGATGGATCTGGGTTTCGAGACAGAAACCTGAAAAAGCACCATAAGGTGTATTATTTTTACCAGTCATTTCAGGGATCCATTTTCCTGTATAAAAGTGTACCACCGGGTCGGTGGCATATACCTGCAGCATTAATCCGGATGCCGCACAACGGGCTTCTGCCATGAGGGCTAGTCCGGCTGGATCATTATTCTTATCGACCAAATAGCTTTTATCAAATTCGGGAACCTCCTGTAAACGATCGCCGATCTTTATAAAACTGCGGAAGTCAAACACGGTATCTTTTACCGGCGTTACAGTGCCGGTGGTACAAAGGTCTTCATCCTGGTCCAGTATCTGCGACCCGTATATCTTGAGTTCATAGTCCCTGATATCACCCTGTCCATTGTTCAGGTTAAAATACCCATGATGGGTCAGGTTGACAGCAGTTGTTTTATCGGTGCGGGCGGTGAATGTATAACTCAGTTCATTTTCTTCAGTCAGTTCAAAGCGGATCCATACATCCAGATTACCCGGGTAACCTTCTTCACCGTCCCGGCTATGGTATTTTAGTTCCACCCAGGGATTGGGAAATTCACCGGATCCGGTTATGTCCCATATTTTTTTATCAAACCCTTCTTTCCCGCCGTGCAGTTGGTGTTTGCCAAAATTGGAAGTGACCGTGTATTCTTTTCCTTCCAGTTCAAACCCGGCATTTTTGATGCGGTTGGCTGTTCGACCGACCACACAACCGAAATAAGGATAATTGGCCAGGTAGGCAGGGGAGAGATAATCCTCCACTTTGTCAAATCCGAGAACGATATCATTGCGGCTTTCCCCGGCTGTTGGAACGGAGAAAGAAGTGATGATCCCGCCATAATTGGTGATCCTGGCTTCGGTACCAGCGGCATTTCCCAGGGTAAACAGGAATACTTCCTGCCCGTTTGCGGCGGTAAAGCAATGCATTTTTTGAAGTGGCATAGGTGGTATTGTGCGTTCGTTGATTCCTGTCTCCCGAAGGATCAGCATGTAAATTTATAGGTATCTGCCAGGAATTCCTCTAATCTGTTCAATAAAACGAGCTGGTTTTTTGCCCTGTCAAAATTCTGTTCCGGGTAGCTGATCCGGTAGTAGGTATCGTTGAGGAGATAATCGGTCATAAACCGCAAGGCCTGCATATAGATCAGGAGTAGGCCTGAAGCATGGAAGTATGATGTTTCAGCCGTGGTGAGCAACTTCCCGATCCCCCTGGAGTACCCCTCGGTAATAGCCTTATATATTTCCGGCCGGATCCGGATATTTATATAATCGGTTGATTGCTCGCCGGCCGTTCCTGCCATGGACCGGATCATATCCCCCAGGTCGGAAAAGAAATACCCGGGCATGACCGTATCCAGATCCACCGGGCATATCACCTGACCGTTGCCGCGGTCAAAAAGCACATTAGCAATCTTGGCATCATGATGCATGACCCTTTTCTTAAAATCCGGTGAACTTATGAAATGACGGTAAAGACCGGCATAACGTTCCCGGCTTATTAATTCGGCGATCAGAAGCGATGCTTTTTCCAATCTTATGTTTGTGGCCGTATGAATGGCTTTCCGGAATTGGTCAAACCGGCTGTTAACATCATGAAATCCGGGGAGAATTTCATCCAGGCAGCTGCTATCCAGATCATTGAATGCGGCAGTGAATCGGGCAAAAGTTTCTGCTACGGCCGCTGCCTGTTTCGGATCTTCGGTTCCATCCAGTTGCTGACAGTCTTCAATAAACGAAAATACCCTCCAGGTTTGGCCGCTGCTATCGGTAAACAAAATATGCTGTCCCGGGAAATAGTTTAATTCCGGAATAAAAAAAGGATTGGTTTTGGAGGAAAGATGCTCCCATAACCGGCGGTAATTGGATTGGATCTTTTCCGGGTCAGGAAAAACATTCCGGTTGATCTGTTGCAACAGATACGTGTTGCCATTGTGCAGGTCCGTCAGTTTATATGTATGATTGATCAGTCCGCCTGCTACAGGTTCCACCTGACAGGGATGGTCTATTGTCAAAAAAGCCTGTACGGCTTCCTGGTAGTTCGGGTTGTTCATACACCTATGAAATTACTTTATCCCGGCATGCAAAAATGCTACAAACGTTTGCGGTAAATAAGTAAAACGGGATATCAATATTTAATGGATGCGATCTCCCCGTATATCGATCGTTTGCATAACACGGGCTTCATACAGCAGCCATTCTTTCCATCTGGCCCGGACTTTTTCTTTATCAATATAGGTTTCTGCCAGTTCGATGAACAGGGTGTAGTGACCTGCTTCGCTCTCCATAAAACGGCGGTAGAATTTCTGCATATAGGGATCCTGTAATCCCTCGCTGAGCCTTTTGAAGCGTTCACAGCTGCGGGCTTCGATTAGGGCCATGGTAAGTAACTGGTCCAGCATCCGTCCTTCGCTATCTCCGCCTTTTTGCTGAAATTCGATAAGGGCGTTTACATATTCATCCCGGCGTTGTTTACCCAGACTGAGATTTCGCTTTTGCAGTTCCGCCAGTACCAGTCTGAAATGGCCCCATTCTTCTGTCACAATCGGGGAGAGTTCAGCCACCAGTTTTTCACGGCTGCTGTACCGCTGGATCAGCGAAATACAGGTTGTGGCCGCTTTTTGCTCACAATAGGCATGGTCCGTCAGGATCTCGGCCAGTGATTTTCCGGCGAGATCCACCCAGCGGGGGTCGGTGGGCAATTGCAGCCCCAGAATGTTGCGGGTGTCCTGGGATAATTCTTCCATGGAGGCAAAAGTAGGTTATAGACTGATAATCAGGGAAGAGGGGTTAAAAAAGGGCTGAAAAAAAGGCGGGGAAAGCTTTTGCTGTTCGGGGAAAGCGTCTTACCTTTGCCGCCTTAATACAAGATGAAAAATCGGATGAATTTTTAAAAATTAAAAAGATGCCTTTAACTAAAGAAAAAAAAGCGACCGTTCTCACCACCTTTGCGGGTTCTGCCAAGAACACCGGATCCATTGAGGGACAAATTGCCCTGCTGACTGAGCGTATCAGCCAGATCAGTGGTCACCTTCAGCAAAACAAAAAAGATTTCTCTACTCACCGCGGTCTTATGCAGCTGGTTGGTAAACGTAAACGTTTACTGAATTACCTGCAGAAACATAACCTGACTGGTTACCGCCAGCTGATCGAGAAACTTGGTATCAGGAAGTAAGCGAATCCCCGTCCGGTCGCCGGAGCCCTTAAGGGAGTTGGGAGAAGTCTTAAACCTGTTGTTTGCTGCCAAATCAAAAACACAAGTTTATCCATACTATTCCCAATGTCTTCCGGATGTTGGGAATAACTGTTTTTATACCTTCCTGTTTCAGTCTTAAAACCATGGGTATTCCCCACTTTATGATTGAATTGATACCGGAAGTACAGACAGCCGACTATCCTGATCTCATTCTTCACCGGGTGCAACGCCCGAAAATTGAAAAACATGTTACAACAGAAAATTCGTAAAACATTTGATATCGGTGGTGGTCGTATGGTCACTATCGAAACAGGCCGACTGGCCCGTCAGGCCGATGGGGCGGTTACCGTATCCATGGGCAATTGTATGATCCTGGCCACGGTTTGTGCCAATAAGGAACCCAAGGAAGGACAGAGCTTTTTCCCGCTGTCTGTGGATTACCAGGAAAAATTTGCGGCTGCCGGCCGTATACCCGGTTCTTTCTTCAAGCGTGAAGCTAAACTGAACGATTATGAAGTACTTACCAGTCGTTTGATCGACCGTGCACTGCGTCCGCTTTTCCCGGAAGATTATCTCTGTGAAGTACAGGTACTCGTTACACT
>CALRQQ020000323.1:0-4642 GCA_943370345.1 Chitinophaga pinensis | reverse complement strand
TTGTTTTCGGTATCGAACTGATCGGGTATGCCATCGCCGTCATCATCTGGAAGGATCGTGCCATTTTTCATAGCGGCCTGGGCTTCTTCCAGCGATCTGAAAACAGGTTTAGGTAATCGCATTAAACGAGCCTCGCCATCATTAAATGACATCGTATCAGCAGCTGCTACAGCATTATTATCTATTCCTCTCATGCTTACTGCACCGTAAATCTGTTTGCTATTACTCATTTCAGCATAAACCAATCTTCCCTCGCTTTTCAGCAGTTCGTCATATACTTTTTCAAACGACTTCTGACCTTCGGTAGCAGCATAACGGATAATTGAATTTTCATCATTAAAGTTTGTTGTGGCTGACCATCTGCCTAATGTGGGTGTAAACGGCCAGATGCGAGGGGTATTCCAATTATGTGTTTCAAATTGGTCAAGAGAGGCGTCGTACATGGAAGCTAATATCTCGGCGGCAACTTTCTCTTTCTTTAGTCCACTTATACGCAGCTTCCATTTTTCGGAAGCATCGGGTTCTGTCTTATCCCTGAAGGATTCATAGGTAATATCCAGCATTTTATTGGACCAGGGAACGGAGATCATTTCTGTATGCTGATAAAAACGATTGTTTTTTACAAAGGTCCAGCTGTTGCCAATACCACCCCGGTCGGTTTCTTTCACAGGGGTTTCGAATACACTTTTTTCATTACTGAGACGGATAAAGGAATAGCCGCTAGATTGATTTGATTGCTGACGGATCAGAAACACGTTTTCTGCAGCTGTACCGATCTCCGTTTTGGCTGTTTGTCCGGGTTCAACCGGTTCATATTTTTTATTGGTCCACATATAGACCGGCCGGTTGAGTTGCGTGTTGTTTTCGATAGTCAACTCGGTATAGGCCACCGATTTCACCTCATCCCCGTTTTTACCGGTAGCAGTCACTTCAATCATATAAAATCCCGGTGTCAGGTTACTGCTCTCCACTTTCCACTTTCCTTTTTCCTGCACACTATCTGCTTTACTATAAACCATATCTCCCGTCGTCCAGTTGGTATAATCAGCTTCCTGATCATATTCATCCACCGGGAAGAGTTTGATATATTCTTCTTTGGTCATGAGGAACTGGTCTGGCGCTTCCCAATAGCGCTGACGGATCAGTCGCTTTTCTTCATTGAGCCGGCTGATCTTCACCGTGGCTGTAGCCGGGATGAACTCGCCGTTCATATTGACTGTACGGATATCCAATTCTTTTAAATTGCCTGCGGCAATTACTTCGGGGACAGATAGTTTCAACTGCAGGGCCTTATAACTGACGGATACGGCCAGTTCTCCGCTTCGGGTTTCTCCATTGATATCGGTTATATCTGCATACACTTTGTAGTCGAACACCGGCTCTAATTTTTTATCGATCTTCAGATCCGGTATGGCAGTGAATTCAATCATGAATTTGCCGTCCTTATCTGTTTTAAGTTCTCCATGTGCAATTTCCATCGGTGAGGCTGGGGGCATCCACCAGCGACGGAACATCCAGGGATAAAGAAAGCGGGATTCCCGAACTACCCTGTATTTTACAGTCGCACCGTCAATATTATTACCAGCGTAGGCTTTTGCTAATCCTGTAACAGTTATTTTTTCATTGACCTTGTAAGTACCTTTAATGGGCTCGTAGTCTACAAAGAATTTCGGCCGTTTATATTCTTCCACTTTAAAGCGGATATAGGCATTCTCCGCTTTTGCATATAGGCTGAATTCCCCATTGAGACTACCCTGAGGTAGCTGGAATTTTCCGTTGAATGAGCCGAAGTCGGTTGTTTTCATCTTCAGGCTGTCCACCTCATTTCCGTTCACATCACGGAGATAAATGGTGGTAGTATAGCCAGCCCGGATATCCGCTTTTTTGATATCCATATTCAGTGCCAGTACTATGCCCTTGAAATAAAGGGTTTGTCCTGGCCTGTAAATGGCTCGATCCGTAAACAGGTGGATGGAGGTTGTGACTTCGGTCTTACCTGCTTGATTATCCCGGTAATAATAGTAGTTGTACTGGTAATCGTTCATAAACAGCCTGTCATTGTTATGCCGCACATCGAGCAGAATAGAATTGCTGTTGTCATCCGATTCTTTTTCCAATTTGAAAAGACCATTCGCATCGGTCGTATATCCTTTCCCTTTTCCCTTGATGTATTTGGACTGCTTATAGTCGTATTTGTTTTCCCAGACCTGCACACTGGCATTGGCGAGGGCTTGACCGGTTTCGCGGTGCAGGACAAAATAATCCTGGCCGTTATTGACATAACTTATGCCGGATACATAGAAATAGCGGGCACCCAGCAAGCTTTTCGCGTTATTAAAGTCGGCATTGTCGGAAGCCAGCAAAACATATTCACCGGAAGGAAGTCCGTCAATTTTGATCTCCGCGCTATGCTCCTGCAAATCATTGGTAGCGGGCAAGGCTTGTTGCCAGCTCTTCATTGCCGTGGCTTTGGTCATGGACGGCCAGTAATTTTCGCTGTATTGATTTTCTAACTGGTTGCGGAGTTTTTCATCTGCTTTTATGATGCGGAGGTAGAGGGTACCAACATTTCTATAGGTAATTAATGACCGGAAGGGGATATCCGGGCTGTTTACTTTTTCTAACTGAAATTCAAAACTGCTGCGATTCAGTTCTAATAACAGGTTAAAGGCATTGATCTTTCCTTCAGAAGAGTCTTTTTGTGATTGCAGTTGCTCACAGATCTCTCTGGCCTTGAGGCGGGCATAGCGATGGGTGGTATCGCCATGGGGTTTGTAGTCATTTGCCTGTTCATTGTAGTATTCTGCCAGTAAGTACCAGGCTTGAGCTGCAGCCGGTACTTTCTCGTACTGCCGGGCAATATGATTGATACTGTTGAAGTATAATTGGTCCTTATCCGGATGGGTGGAATTTTCCTTGACAAAGGCCAGGCGTTTCAGATCTGCATCGATCAGGGCATCCGGTTTACTATCGTTCAGATGAAAGGCAATGAGTTCCTGGTAGATCAGCAGGGCCTTGTGTTGCAGGGACAATGAATCTTTGGTAGTGAATTTTCGCTTTATAAAATCAGCCGCCGGATCAAAGGCGCTGGCCTGGCTGATCTCGAAGGCATAGGCGGGTTTGTTGAGATCACGTTCATCATTTTCAAAATAGGTCAGGGCCTGATGGGCCAGCAGGTCATATAGGGTAGGGCGAAGATGCCTGACATTTCCTTTTAGGATGATGGCATTGAATGGATCCAGTTTTGTCTGTTGCAGCAGCTTTGTCTCCTTCAATGACTCCAGATACAGCGTACTGATCTTTTTATGAAAATCGGCTACTCCCCAGGTGGCGATATCGTTTTTATTGAATTTTGTGGTTGCAGTCCGATCCATCAGTTTCCAGCGCTCCTCTTCATAGTAATTGAGGTATAGGCCGGCAATGATATTCTTCAACAGGGAGGTAACGGGTTCTTTACTGGTCTTTAGTTCAGCTTCCATTTCCCGGATAGAAAGGAGTTCGTTATTCTCCCGTGTTTCGGCCTGCAGTCCGGACAGATAAAGCAACGATTTGATCACCTGTGCATCCTGCTTTTCCTTTTTTGCGAGAGTATAGATCTTCTTCACTTCGTCCAGGGCTGATTTGGGTAAACCTTTCTCCGTGAATTGCTCCACTTTCTTCCATTCTTTATCGTATTTTTTTATGGGTGTCTGGCTATGGCTGTACATAACAAAAAAGCAGGTAAAAAGGATGGTTAGGATAAGGGTAAGCTGGAGTCGCATTTTCATGCTGTTTTATTTTACTATAAAGTTAATTGTTCCGGGTTGTGTATGAGATGCATAATTGTGGATGTTTTCATAAAGATTCCCGCAAGCGGGAATCCGCGTCAGACAAGGAATAACGCAGAATCCTGCAATACTCCGCAGTTTTTGAGCAGGGCTTTAACATTTTGTTACCCCCCTGTTTTGGCACGCTGGCACGGGTTTGGAAACAGTAGTGGCAGAACGGTATTTATTCACTTTTAAATCTTGAATCATGAAAAAAATCTTTACACTTTTAATTGTTTCTTTTTTCTCCATGAGCGTAATGGCTTTTGATGGAACCCGGCTGAGTATCTCGTCCCTGTCTACCAGCAAGGAGCTGAAAATTGAAATCGACGGACGCAAATTCAGTATGAAGAATAACAGTATCACCGTGGGTTATATGGGCGAAGGGTATCACCAGGTGAAGATCTTTCGCGAAGGCAGAAAGAATGGGTATGGATCTGGCCGCCGGGAAGAGGTGGTCTATAACGGATCCGTTATCCTTCGCAGGGGCTTCCATACGGATATCACTGTGAACCGTTTTGGAAAAACACTGATCGATGAGCGCCGTATTGATCGTAACGATGACTGGTACCAGGAAGAAGATGACGCTTATGATTATAATGACAATGGTTATGATCATGGCAACGGAAACGGAAATGGTGGCTGGAACGGCGGCTATGGCAATGTGATGAAGTCCCGCGATTTCGATGACCTGAAAGAATCTCTCCGCAAGGAATGGTTTGAAGCCAATCGCCTGAAATCCGTGAAGTTCATCATCGACAAGAACAACTTCACCACCCAGCAGGTTAAAGAGCTGATGATGCTTTTCACTTTCGAGAATAATAAACTCGAGATCG